>JAZGBI010000008.1 GCA_036476315.1 Candidatus Neomarinimicrobiota bacterium
ATCATTCTGCTTTTCGCGTTATTTACCATTGCCGGCGGAATCCGTCTCACGGGCTCCCTCCGTGGCTCCCCTCAAGTAAATCTCGGATTCCTCATCCTGGGAACATTCCTGGCCAGCTGGATGGGAACCACAGGGGCGGCCATGCTTCTGATACGTCCTCTCATTCGAGCCAATAGGTGGCGCGAGAAAAAGGTTCATATCGTGGTCTTCTTCATTTTCCTTGTTGCCAATATCGGTGGTTCATTAACACCCCTGGGCGACCCGCCGCTGTTCCTGGGATTTCTCCTGGGAGTCGATTTTTTCTGGACCACTGTCCACATGATAAAACCGATGCTTCTGGTTGTGTTTATCCTCTGGGTGCTGTTCTACCTTATCGATTCGTACTATTTCGGACAGGAGGTTCGCCATCCTCCCGCCGAGGAAGGCGCGGAAACACGAAGGCTGGGAATTGAGGGTTCCGTGAACTTTGTGCTTCTCGCAGGAGTTGTCGGGTCGGTATTGCTGAGCGGGTTGTGGAATCCCCACATCTCCTTTATCATTTACCACGTGGAAGTCTTCCTTCAGAATGCAGTCCGGGATCTCTTGTTGTTGGCCCTCGTCGTTCTCAGCTGGAAACTGACGCCCGGGGAAATACGAACGAAGAACGAATTCAGCTGGTTCCCAATGGTTGAAGTGGGAAAACTGTTTGCGGGTATCTTCGTGACAATCATCCCGGCTATAGCCATATTGAAGGCTGGAGAGGAGGGGGTGCTCCGGAGTATCGTTGGAGTCGTATCCACGCCAGAAGGCGATCCCGTGAACGCCACCTATTTCTGGGCGACTGGTATTCTCTCAAGCTTTCTCGATAATGCTCCCACTTACCTCGTTTTCTTCAACACTGCAGGAGGGGACGCCACTGTTCTGATGTATGACATCTCCAACACACTTCTGGCTATTTCCGCGGGCGCAGTATTCATGGGAGCCAATACCTACATCGGGAATGCCCCGAATTTCATGGTAAGATCCATCGCACAGGAAATGGATGTCTCCATGCCCAGTTTTTTCGGATACATGTTCAAATACTCGCTGCCCATTCTTTTTCCCATCTTTCTCCTGGTGACATGGTTCTTCTTCGTGTAAAGGCGAAGGCTTGATATGGATGTGACCTATTATGTCAGTCGTGAAGATATACAGGGAATTCTCCCTGAGATCATTCTTCTGGTAGCGGCGCTGGTGATCCTTTCTTTGGAGATGCTTCCGAAACGTCGCCCGTCGCTCATGCTCGCCGTGAGTCTTCTCGGCCTCATGTCAGGATCCATTGCTGTCCTCCAACACGGAGGAGAACGGTCGGTATTCTCCGGCATGTTGTCCCTCAGTGCGTACACAATGTTCCTGGATCTCTTGTACATGGCAGTGGGAATAGCCTCACTGGTGATAGCTCAGAATTATCTGGAAAGAAGAGGAGGAAGTCTGAGAGGGGAATACTACGCACTGATACTCTTTGCCGTCATCGGCATGATGCTCATGACCCGGGCCAACGATCTGGTCATCGTTTTCCTGGGCCTGGAGCTTCTCTCACTTTCCCTCTACGTCCTGGTGGGTTTTCTTCGTCACGACATCTACAGCAATGAAGGGGGATTGAAGTATCTCCTTCTGGGTGCCTTTGCCACCGGTTTTTTCCTTTTCGGTGCGGCTTTGATCTACGGAACGACCGGAACGACCAATCTTGAACAAATGGCCGTCACCATCGGTTCAGGTGGCGTGCTATCTCAGCCGATCCTTTCCCTGGGTATTGGACTGCTTATTGTTGGGTTTGCCTTCAAAGTAGCCATTGTGCCATTTCATATGTGGTCGCCAGACGTGTATCAGGGAGCCCCCACAACCATCACCGCGTTTCTCTGCACAGCGCCAAAGGCTGCTGGATTTGGTGCTCTTCTCAAGGTGTTTATTGTCGGATTCTCTCCGGAAAGTGACGCCTGGGTCGGATTGCTGTGGATACTCGCGGTTCTTACCATGACAGTGGGAAATCTTTCTGCCCTGGTTCAGTCAGACGTGAAGCGTATGCTGGCCTTCTCGAGTGTGGCCCATGCGGGCTATCTGCTCATCGGGGTGCTCGTTTTTGACACCCGCGGTATTGCGAGTGTTCTCTTCTATCTGATTGTCTACGCCGCCATGAATCTTGGCGCCTTCGCCATCGTCTCCATTGTGGAAAAGGGAGAGATGGGACTTGCACTGGAGGACTACCGAGGGCTTGCAGCAAGGCACCCCTGGCTTTCAGCCGTTCTGAGCCTTTTTATGATTTCGCTGGCTGGCTTTCCGCCAACGGCCGGATTCACTGCGAAGTATGCCGTTTTCTCGGCTGCAATATCAAAGGGACATATCTGGCTTGTGGTCATCGCAGTCCTGAACACCCTGGTTTCTGTAATCTACTACGTTCGACTTATTGTCAATATGTATATGCAGAAGGAAAAAACGGAACTCGCCACGTTCGTTTCACCGAATACCATGTTGCTGCTGGCGTTTCTTGCCGCCGTTGTCATTCTCTTTGGCCTCATGCCGCAATGGCTTCTTGAGAACGCGAGGCAGGCTGCGACTGTTTTTTCATGAAGACGGAATAGAGGATTTTTGCTACATTTGGTATCATGAGGATTACCAAGGTTACCACCGGGACGGGCGATGACGGTACCACGTCCCTCTCCAGAGGAGAACGCGTGACGAAAGATGATCCTCGCATTGCCGCCCTCGGATCCCTCGATGAAATAAACTCGGCCATCGGGGTGGTTCTCTCTTTCGATCCGGTTCCGGACATTGCAGAAGTCTTGACAGAAATTCAGAACGCCCTGTTCAACATCGGGGGGGAATTGGCGGTAGTGGACCATGAATTGGATCTAGTGACCGGGCAAGATGTTGAATTTCTGGAGGGAAGGATCCGCGATCTCAATTCGTCCCTATCTCCCTTGGAGGAATTCGTCCTTCCCGGGGGGTCGCGAGCCTCGGCCCATCTTCACCTGGCCCGTTCGGTCTGTCGACGAGCTGAAAGGGATTTCGTATCTCTTAGTCAAAAAGAAACCGTCAAGCCGGCATCTCTAACCTATCTTAACCGCCTTTCCGATTTCCTCTTTGTCGCGGCCCGGTACCAGAATTTGAAGGACGGGGGAAAGGAAAGTCAGTGGGAGCGTAAAGCACGCAATCCGTGATGTGTGAGAAGTGATGCGAAACTCAGAAAATCGAACACCTACCGTCTGACCTTCGGCAACTAACCACCCACCACTCACCACTCACCACTCACCAGTCACCAGTCACCAGTCACCACTCACCCATGATACCTCGAACCCGGTCGGGTTCTTTCCCCACTCCGAGGCAGCATGGCGCCTGGGCCATGTTCCTGATTCCATCCGTCATGGCACTGCGCACCCGTTTTGTTTCCGGCAATATATGATCTCTTCGCATTGCTGTCGAAATGGATTTCCCGGGCGAGGGAAGTATCGCCGAAAGAGATTTTCCCGAGATACTCTTATATGCTCGTTCCTCAGGGTTTACTGGCATGGATTGTCTTCAGTGTGCCCCTACTTCTCGTCGACGGGTCGTACATCCTGTCAGTAGTCTCAGATCCACCAGGATGGGGACGGGACTCATTCGGAACGGCTGGTTTGCACCGGAATCCGTGAGTGGCGTCGCCCCATCGATATCGATGGGGGAAAATGGGAAGCAGTGACGTTTACTCCGGAAGAAGAGGATGAGCTCACATTTCTCTGCTGGCAGTGGTGAAATAGTCGCCGTGGATGATCTCTCCGCTGTCACTTTCACCGTGGGAAGTCAGTAAGGCAAAATTAAACCTGGAACTGCGTTATCTTCCTTTTCAAGTTCTGGGAAAAATCGAGATTCTTGAGCTCAATTTGGGCAATGGGTCTCCCTCTGGGTTTTGTACCAGCTACTGTTGTCACGACGGATTTTCTTCGGACACCCTGGCACAGACAAGGAACGTCTTGTACCGGGAACAATTGTTGAACTAGTGGGTAAAAACGGATAAATTCGACAGCAGATCAATGAAAAGAACAATCAGTCTGACCTTGATCACATTTTTCGTGTCGGTCCTTGCTCTACCTCTCTTTGCGGCCGCTGATAATTGTGATATGCCCTGTTGCCGGATAAATGTGCCCTGTTGCGAAACGGAAGACGTGACCTTGGAATGTCCCGCTCTGGCACAAGGGCAGGACAGAGCTTCCATCCTGCTGCCAATGCTACCTCGGCCGGTGAAATCTGAGTTTTGTTCTGTTTTTTATCTCAGTGAAGTTCCTGATTCCGATTTCGATTCTAATAAGGGTACTTGCCTCCCCTTTGATGGTCAGGTATCCTACCATAAGGTACCCTATTACTTCCTGACTCACTCCCTCCTGATTTAGCCTTTCCTGCCCTGGGTCCCGAAAAATTTCGGGACGAAACAAGGGTTCTGCTGACGTCAACGCCGGGCAACATCTGCCTGGACAAAAAGGCGGTAATAAAAGGAAAGGCTATGAGACACAATACCAAGATACTTCTGATTACGTTGCTCTTAACGGGCTCAACGTCTGCTGAGAACAAAGTTGATCCCGTAGACTTTCTGCTCCAGAAAAACAGGGAAGTTCTTGGCGCGCAGAAAGCTTACGAGGCTGCTGTGGAAAGGGTGAAAATCTTTGGAGTTCTGCCCGATCCCATGGCGGAATCATCGCTCTATCTCGAACCGATAGAGACAGGCAATGGACCCATGCAGGGACAGTTCATGTTGGGGCAGAGATTTCCCCTTTGGGGCAAGCTCAAGCGGGAAAGAGCCGTGGCAAAGCTGAGGGCTGAGATAGGGTCGTTGGATCTTGAGCAAACCAAGATCAGGGTGGTATTCCGGATGAGAAAGAGTTGGGAAAATTACTTGAAACTCAAGAATTCTCTGGACATTCTTAACGGCTACAGAGAAGAGCTGGTGACCTTTCGCTCTATCGCCCTGACGCAATATGAAACAGGTGCGGGATTGACACAGCACCCAATATTGAAACTGCAGATCGAAATCTCATTGATTGAGAGCCAGATTAATACGCTGCAAAGTGACTTTGAATCTGTCGCGAATGATCTTCAATCTCTTTTCGATGGAGTGTTCTCACCAGATCTGTTCGGCGATGAGCGAACGAATGTGCTCCCCGAGAACTCCGCCGAATCCTGGCTCGAAATCGCGAAGGAAACCCACCCCTTATACTTGAAGATTCAACAAGAATTTCAGATTGCCGTGCTACAGAATGAGCTCGCTGTGAGGCAGAACTTCCCTGATCTGAGTGGCGGTCTGACTTACACACTCATAGGTGAGGGCGAAAGGGAAATGTCGGGCTCTGACGCCTTCGGGTTTCGGGTGGGTCTAAACCTTCCCATCTGGTTCGGAAGGAACCGGGCCCGGATCGAATCAACGGAGCTGAGTATCGCATCAAAAGGAGAGATGGTTGAGGAGGTCTGGAACCAGATTGAAGATGATAGCCGATCCACGAAAAGGGACATGGATGAAATTGAGGAGACCTATATGCTCTACGACGAGAGACTCCTCCAGGAATCTGATCAGATGCTTTCGTCCGCCTTCTCTGCTTATGAAACAGGAAAGATCAGTTTCCTCGACGTTCTGGACAGTGAACGAATGGCAATAGAAGTCCGTCTTGATTTTGAAAGAATTGAAGCACAGCGGCGAATCGCCAGTGCGCACATGTTGAAATCCATTGGACTGATTCACCTGAAGTAGGAGTAGAGAAATGAAACCAAACAAAAGGAAAGCGAGGCTGCTATTTGCATTCTTTTTCAGTCTGGCGATTCTGGTCGTTGGGTGTGGTCAGGAGGAGAAGAGACCGGAAGAAGCTCAAGCTTTAACTGAGGAGCAGCAACTCTATAGCTGTGGCATGCACCCCAATGTGATCCAAGAAGGACCTGGGAACTGTCCCATCTGTGGTATGAAGTTAACCCCGATAGGAGGGGTCTCCACCGCCTCTGCCAGTGTATCTTCCACTTCCTCTGAAGAAAGGGGAGAGAAAAAGATACTTTACTGGCGGGCACCCATGGACCCGACATACATCTCCCCCAAACCCGGGAAATCCCCCATGGGGATGGATTTGGTTCCCGTTTATGAGGGGGAAGAAGCATTTGGCTCCACCGTGAAGATTAATCCCGTGGTTGAGCAAAACATGGGGATCAGAGTGGCCACAGCGGAGAAAAGAGATTTATACCGGAAAATTCGAACTATCGGGCGGATCGATTATGACGAATCCAAAGTGGCCCATGTTCACACGAAATTTTCCGGTTGGATCGAGAAGACCCATGTCAATGTTACGGGCCAGAAAGTTTCCCGGGGAGAGCTGCTGCTGGATATCTACAGTCCCCAGCTGGTCTCGGCTCAGGAGGAGTACCTGGATGCCCTTCAAAACCTCCGGGCTCTGGGTGGCAAAGTGTCGGAAGGTGCCGGTGGCAATTTGCGAAGTATCTTGGCCTCTTCCCGGAGAAGAATGGAATACTTCGATGTTTCGGAAGACCAGATAGAGCAAATCGCCAATACGGGGACGGTGACAAAAACGATGGGTATCCTGTCGCCGTTCAGAGGCATTGTCGTGGAGAAACACGCCCTCGATGGAATGGAGGTCGAGACTGGAATGATGCTGTACCTCATAGCAGATCTGTCGGAAATCTGGGTCTTCGCCGACATTTACGAGTATGAGGTGCCTTGGGTGAAGGAAGGTCAAGTTGCCACCATGACTTTGTCCTACGATCCTGGCAAAAAGTATAGAGGGAAGGTACAATACATCTATCCGTACCTTGAGGAGAAGACACGGACGATTAAGGTCCGACTCGTTTTTCCCAACCCCAGCCTCGACCTGAAACCTGGTATGTACGCCAATGTGGAAATCGAGTCTTCTCCGGTGGAGAGTGTAGTTGCTGTGCCTGTGGAGGCCGTCTTGTTTTCTGGTGAGAGGAATCTGGTATTTGTGTCATTGGGTGAGGGGCGATTTGCACCACGGGATGTCACGACTGGAATTGAAAGCGGGGATGGTTACTACGAAGTGAAGAAGGGACTGTCAGAAGGTGAGGTTGTGGTGACGTCGGGACAGTTCTTGCTCGACTCCGAGAGCAAGCTGCAGGAAAGCATTGCTAAGCTGCTTGAGATCCGGACTGGACTGGAAGAGGCCCATGATCACCAAATGCTTGAGGACGAGGAGAACGAGTCTCAATGATTGAACGAATTATCGAGTGGTCAGTCAACAACCGGCTTATCGTCATTCTGGCTGTCGTGTTTGTGATCATTGGTGGATTTGTGGCCATGTCCACAACTCCTCTTGACGCCATTCCGGATTTGAGTGATGTGCAGGTGATCATTTTCACGGAGTATTCTGGTCAGGCCCCTCAGGTTGTGGAAGATCAGGTGACCTATCCCCTTACTACCGCCATGTTGGCTGTCCCCTATGCCAAGGTTGTCCGGGGCTACTCGTTTTTTGGACTATCTTTCGTCTACATCATTTTTGAGGACGGAACAGACATGTACTGGGCGCGAAGCCGGGTTCTCGAGTATCTGAATTTCGTATCCGGAAGATTGCCTCAAGGAGTAACTCCCCAACTGGGTCCAGATGCCACAGGGGTAGGGTGGGTGTATGAGTATACTGTGGAAAGCGACCGACACGATCTTCAGCAACTCCGTTCCATTCAGGATTGGTATCTAAGATATCAGTTGATGAGCGTTCCCGGTGTGTCTGAGGTGGCAAGTATCGGAGGCTATGTCAAGCAGTATCAGGTGGAAGTGGATCCCAACAAGTTGCTGGCATACAACATGCCCCTGAACAAGGTCATGATGGCCATCAGAAGAAGCAATAACGATGTCGGTGGCAAGTTGATTGAAATGTCAGAGACCGAATTTATGGTCAGGGGCCTGGGGTACATTCAGTCTATCGACGATTTGAAAGGAATCCCCCTGGGAGTGGATGAGAGTGGAACCCCCATTCTATTACGAAACGTCTCCAATATTCATCTGGGGCCGGAGCTTAGGCGAGGCCTGGCGGAGCGGGATGGAGTCGGTGAAGTTGTTGGCGGCATAATTGTGATGCGCTACGGTGAAAATGCCCTTGAAGTGATCAGGAGTGTCCGGGAAAAAATTGAGGCTCTGAAAACTGGCTTGCCCGAGGGAGTCAGAATCTTACCGGCCTACGATCGCTCATTGCTGATCGAACGGTCCATCGACAATCTGAAGGAGAAGCTCCTGGAAGAAAGCATCGTAGTCGCCCTGGTGAGCATCATATTCCTGCTCCACTTCCGGAGTTCCTTCGTTGTCATTTTCACCCTACCTGTGGGAATCCTGATTTCCTTTCTGGTCATGAGGTACCAGGGTATCAATGCCAATATCATGTCTCTTGGAGGGATTGCCATCGCTATCGGAGCCATGGTGGATGCGGCCATCGTCATGATCGAAAACGTTCACAAGCACATCGAAAGGCGTTCTGGAGAAGTGGATCACTGGCAGTTGATCCTGGACGCATCCAAGGAGGTAGGTCCAGCTCTCTTTTATTCTCTTCTTATCATCGCCTTTTCATTCATGCCCGTGTTCACGCTTCAAGCCCAGGAAGGGCGCCTTTTCAAACCCCTGGCATATACGAAAACGTATGCCATGGCGGCCTCTGCTCTGTTGGCCATCACCATTGTCCCGGTACTCATGGGCTACCTTATCAAAGGCAAGATCATTCCCGAGAGAAAAAACCCCATCAACCGTTTTCTCATACGTGTGTACCGGCCTCTTGTCCGGTTCGTACTCCGGTTCAGGAAAACCACACTGGTAGTAGCAGCCGCCGTTCTGGGACTTTCGGTTATCCCGCTCAAGAATATCGGCTCCGAGTTTATGCCACCCTTGAACGAGGGAGACTTGCTGTATATGCCCACGACGGATCCAGGGATTTCGATCACCAAATCCAGGGAACTCCTGCAACAAACGGACAAAATCATAAAGACCTTTCCGGAGGTTGAGCGTGTATTTGGCAAGATTGGCCGGGCTGAGACGGCGACGGACCCTGCCCCTCTAAGTATGATTGAAACCACCATCACGCTCAAACATGAAAAGGAGTGGCCTGAAAGGAAACTGTTAACCCGGTGGTATTCATCATTGAATGTACCGGAATGGTTACATTCAGCTCTGAATTGGGTCTGGCCGGAACGTCGTGCCGTGACCCATGAAGAGCTGGTTGAGGAACTGAACGCATCGATACAATTTCCCGGATTGACCAATGCCTGGACCATGCCCATAAAGACCAGAATCGATATGCTGAGTACGGGCATTAAGACGCCCGTTGGGATCAAGCTCATGGGTGCCAATCTGGATACGCTGGACGCTCTGGGTGCCCGAGTGCAGGCGATCGTGCAGAAATTGCCGGGAACCTTGAGTGTTTTTGCCGACAAAGTGACGGGAGGGAATTTCCTGGATTTTGAAATAAGCAGGAGTGAGGCCGCGCGATACGGGCTCACCGTTGGTGATGTTCAGGACATTATTCAATCTGCCGTTGGGGGAATCAATGTCAGTTATACGGTTGAGGGATTGGAGCGTTATCCTATCAACGTTCGCTATAGCAGGGAACTGCGGGACAGTATTACCAAGTTGAAGCGGGTCATCGTCCCGACACCAACTGGAGCTCAGATACCCATCAGTCAGGTTGCTCACATCAGAATCCGTAAGGGAGCGCCAGTCATTAAAAGCGAGAATGCCAGAAACACGGGGTGGCTATACGTGGATCTTGCCGGGATTGACGTGGGAACGTATGTCAAGCGGGCGAAGGTAGCCGTGGCGGAAGAACTGACCATGCCGGAAGGATATTCCCTTGTCTGGAGCGGACAGTATGAGTATATGGAAAGGGCAGCTAAGCGACTGAGGATAGTAGTCCCGGTTACTCTACTGATCATCTTCCTGCTGCTTTTCTTCAATTTCAAGAACGTGAGTGAGAGCATGATAGTCATGCTCTCTTTGCCTTTCTCGCTTGTCGGCGGATTATGGTTCATGTACATCCTCCATTACAACATGAGTGTTGCCGTGGGCGTGGGTTTCATCGCGCTGGCCGGTGTGGCGGCTGAGACAGGAGTTGTCATGCTTATCTATCTCGACCATGCGTATATGAGAAGAAGAGACCGGGGACAGATGAAGACAATGAAGGATCTTTACGATGCTGTCATGGAAGGGGCAGTTGACCGCGTCCGTCCTAAGATGATGACTGTGATTGTCATCATGGCGGCCCTCCTTCCGATCATGTGGGGACACGGGACAGGATCCCAGGTGATGAAACGAATTGCCACTCCCATGGTGGGAGGCATGGTGACTTCCACGATCCTGACTCTTCTGGTCATCCCAACCATTTACTATTTGTGGAGGTCAGCAGGAATGAGAAGAGAAAACAAAAGGGAAGCCAGATGAAGGAGGTCAAAGCGTACATCCGGTGCTCCTTCTTGACTCAGCCTAACAGGCTACCTAGCGGTTTACCTGTCAGGTTGAATGTCGATTCAACGAGGAGGCGAAGGATATGATAGACCCGGTTTGCGGAATGACAGTGTCTGAAGATGGTGCCGCGGGCTCATTTGTCCATGAGGACAAGACCTACCATTTCTGTTCCGCCCACTGTCTGGAAAAGTTCAAGGAAAGTCCAGAGTCGTTCCTGGACGACAACGAAGAAGGGGAATCTGCCGAATCAACAGATGTTGAATACACCTGCCCCATGCATCCTGAGATAGTCCAAGTGGGGCCGGGTGACTGTCCCATCTGTGGTATGGCGCTGGAGGTGAAGACAGTTACGCTTGAGGAGGAAAAGAATCCGGAGCTGGTGGACATGTCTCGCCGGTTTTGGGTGAGTGTGGTACTGACCTTGCCGCTTTTAATCTTGGTAATGTGGGAGATGTTCACTGCCGCTCGTTTGGTTCCCGTTTCGGTGGGGAAGTGGGTTCAACTGGTTCTGGCAACACCTGTTGTCCTGTGGGGCGGTAAACCGTTCTTTGAGCGCGGTTGGAAATCCGTCGTCCATCGAAGTCTCAATATGTTTACGCTGGTTGCGACCGGGACCGGTGTTGCGTACGTCTACAGTCTCATCGCGACACTGTTTCCACGGATATTTCCAGACGCGTTTCGAGGTTCGGAGGGGGAGGTGGCCATATACTTCGAGGCGGCAGCGGTCATTACTACCCTTGTGCTGTTGGGTCAAGTGCTGGAGCTCAAGGCCAGGAGCAGGACAAGCAGTGCCATCAAAAATCTTCTGGGCTTGGCCCCCAAGACGGCAAGAATTGTGCGCGAGACCGGGGTAGAAGAGGACCTCCCGCTTGAGGAGGTTAAACCGGGAGACAATCTGAGGGTGCGGCCTGGAGAAAAAGTGCCAGTGGACGGTGTCGTTCTGGAAGGAACGAGTAACATTGACGAGTCTATGGTAACGGGTGAGCCGGTGCCTGTCAAGAAGAGAGGAGGAGACAGAGTCACGGGGGCCACCGTGAATCAGACGGGTTCATTCGTAATGAGGGCTGAACGTGTGGGAAGCGACACCCTTCTGGCTCAGATTGTAAAGATGGTGAGCGAAGCTCAGCGGAGCCGCGCCCCCATTCAGGGCTTGGCGGATAAAGTAGCCTCCTATTTTGTGCCAGCGGTGGTGGTTAGCAGTGCCCTAACATTCATTGTCTGGAGTTTGTTTGGACCCGAGCCTCGAATGGCTTACGCGTTAGTTAATGCGGTAGCCGTATTGATTATTGCCTGCCCCTGCGCCCTCGGTCTGGCAACACCTATGTCGATTATGGTGGGCACCGGTCGTGGAGCCACGGTAGGTGTCCTTATCAAGAATGCGGAAGCCCTGGAGACCATGGAAAAAGTGGACACGTTGGTGGTGGATAAGACAGGTACTCTAACAGAAGGAAAACCGAGACTGGTGACACTTGAAGCCGGAGATGCATACTCGCAAACTGAACTTCTGCAGTTGGTGGCGAGCCTTGAACAAGCCAGTGAACATCCTCTGGCAGCCGCCATCGTAGATGAGGCCAGAGATAAGGGCTTGGAACTGGCTCAGGTTAAAGATTTTGACTCGATCACGGGAAAAGGAGTGAGAGGGACGGTCAATGGTCAAGCTGTAGCTGTTGGAAATCGGAAATTACTCGAGGAATTGAACATTGAACCAGGTGACTATTCTGAAAAGGCAGAGGCGCTGAGGAAGAACGGAGAGACCGTCATGTTTATGGCAATCGATGGTAAAGCAGCTGGATTGTTGGGTGTCGCGGATCCCGTAAAGGAGACAACTCCGGAAGCAATCGAAGCACTGCGGAAAGATGGGATCCATGTTGTGATGCTCACCGGGGATAACAGGACCACCGCCGAGGCGGTAGCAGAGAGCTTGGGGATTGATGAAGTCGAGGCGGAGGTGCTACCCGACAGAAAAAACGACGCGGTTAGAGATCTGAAAAAAGAAGGTCGGATGGTTGCTATGGCCGGCGATGGCATCAATGACGCTCCTGCTCTCGCCCAGGCACATGTTGGAATAGCCATGGGTACCGGAACCGATGTGGCTATGGAGAGTGCCGGTGTGACTCTAGTAAGGGGGGACCTGCAAGGGATTGTAAGGGCCAGACGTCTCAGCCGGGGAACCATGCGAAATATTCGTCAGAATCTCTTCTGGGCGTTTGTCTACAATTCCTTGGGTGTCCCTGTTGCCGCGGGTGTTCTTTATCCATTCTTTGGGATTTTGATGAGTCCCATTATTGCCGCAGCTGCCATGAGTTTCAGCTCGGTATCCGTAATTGGCAACGCCTTGAGGCTGAGGAGATTGAGATTATGAACCGATATAAATTCGGGACAAGGCGTGAGACAGCCACCATTCTCGGGCGGATCCTGCCCGTTTTCGGTGTGGCCATCCTTATCCTCGGAATTTGGATCGGGGTCTTCCTCGAGAACCGGAACGAATCGGAGAAATCCGCGCAGTCGACGGCAGAGGTATTTGGAGCTACCACTATAGAGGTTGCTCGCGGATTTGTCTGTCCCTGCGGTTCATGCGGGGACGAAAGTTTGACCGTCTGTGTATGCCCCACGGCTCTGGAAGCCAAACGGTTTATTGAGGCCAACCTTAAGGAGGGACATACACCGGCAGAAGTGGTGGAAATGGTTAAGAATGTGTACGGCCATTATAGAGGATAAGAAAGGAGTGGCGAATGATGAATCGTCTCTCATTTCACAACGGAGTAATGTCGTATTGAAAAGGGAAGGAGAACCGCACCATGAGCTACTATTTCAGTAAAATCCTGAACCTTCCCTTCGTTGAGACTCTGGACAGGACGTCCCTCCCTTCGCCCACAAGGCTCTGTGCAGGAGATTTCCGGGGGACGAGTGGAGGTAGCGGCCGTTGATCCCATAGCGTCGATGAAGGCAGTGGAAAACGAGGAGTTGGGTCCGATTGCCGGTGAGGTACAACAGAAATTGCGCAGTGGCATCAGTAACTTGCAGGGTAGGAACGGAAGAATTTGTCTGGATGTTGATACGGCACCATTGTTAATATTCTTCCGAAGTTCCTCTCTTGAATGATGTCAGACTAATGATTGTATAACGAAAGAGAGGGGAGAAGAAAATGAAACGAGTTCACATACTTTTTGTTTCACTTTTGTGGGTGGGATTTTTCGCTTGCGCCCAAGAGAAGAAGGGAGAGGAAACCGAAGGGCCTCCAGCGGTCGCTGAAGAGCCCGCAGCCGAAGTAGCCCAAGGAGAAAAGATCATGTATTACACTTGCCCCATGGAAGCCCATAAGCATGTTCACTCTCAAGAGGCCGGGAATTGTCCGGACTGTGGAATGGACTTGGTGTCAGTGGTTCAAACTGACGGGACAGACTTCGAGTTCTACACCTGTCCCATGCCCGAGCACAGCCACGTACGTCACAGTGAACCTGGGGAGTGTGATGAATGTGGGATGAAACTGCTTCCCGTGAAGTTGGGAAAAACCTAATTCCACCTGTCAGATCGGACGTAGGTTCTACATAGAGCGCATCTCTCCTGTCAATTTGATGAGAAGTCGTTCTAGAGGATTACCACTCGCTGCGGTCCTTGTCATCGTTCTTGTCTCTTGTGGTGGGCCTTCTTTTGAAGTTTTTGAAATACCGTCTCCGGGTGATCCAGGGAGCCGCTACCCCATGCCGAGTGGCACTGAGGAGGAATCCCTCCTCTTGAGCTGGCTGGAGCCGGAGGGGGGAGACACATATGCGGTGAAAATGACGGAACGGCTGGGTGAGTCCTGGGGACCTGTTCGAGATATATTCGAAGGTGACCGTCTCTTTGTCAACTGGGCGGATTTTCCATCAGTCTATCAGGTTAGCGGTGACACGTACGTTGCCCATTGGCTCCACATGAAAGGCGAGGCGTCCTATGAGTATGATATCCAGATCTCCCACTCCCTGGACCGGGGATTCAGTTGGTCTCAACCTATTTCGCCACACAGGGACAATGTCATTGCGGAGCATGGATTCCTGTCGTTTTTTGTATTCCCGTCCGGCTCCCTGGGCATGGTGTGGCTTGACGGGAGGAACACGAAGTTTGCTCCAGAGGCCAGGGGCAGCGACTCAGGTGACATGGCTCTTTTTGCCACAACTCTTTCCGGCGGCAGGGAACTGGGTCCGGAAGTATTGCTGGACGGGAGAGTGTGCGAATGCTGTCCCACTTCAGCATTAACCCTTGGAAAGACAACACTTGTTGCGTACCGGGATCGTAGCGCAGAGGAAGTTCGCAATATTCAAATTGTGAGCCATGCTGACGGTTTTTGGGGAAATCCGGTCACCGTTCACGATGACGGGTGGAAGATCCCGGGCTGTCCCGTAAACGGTCCCGCACTTGCAGGGGAAGATGATGTTCTGTCTGTCGCTTGGTTTACCGCTCCGGGTGGTGATGCACAGGTGAACGTGGCATTTTCCTTTGACCATGGTGCAACATTCGGAGAGCCTGTTAGGGTCGATGGTGGATATCCTTTGGGGCGGGTAGACCTTGAATGGATTCAGGACAGTGCTCTTGTAAGTTGGGTTGAACTGTCTGGTGACACGGGAAGGGTCATGGTCAGAACTGTTTCAACAGATGGAAGGTTGTCTTCAGAAAGGATTGTGGGGACCATCGACCCCGAGCGAGGAAGCGGAATTCCCAGGATGGTTCGCCTCGGGGACTGGGTTTACGTGGCGTGGACATTCCAGGACACACCAACTGGTTTGGTGATCAAACGGTTTCAACTGTCCATGCATTAGTCTGGATTTTCCATTCCATCCGGGTGCTCCAACTCATCCAGAAACAACATTTTTTCCTTGACATTTACTCGAAATCTGGCTACCATTACTCTCGAGTTGGGGTTATTGATCTCGGAGCGATTAAGAGCTCAAGTTCATACCAACGCTAGAGTTTCGAAATACACTGATCAATCTTCCGCAGGGCAGAATTCTTTGAACACCAAGGAGTCTTGGTTGTGTTAAGTCTTGTTGCCCAGACGGGGGGGTGGTCACCGCTGTCCAATTAAGTAGGAGGAATTACTATGGCTAGCATCCAGGCGACGTTCTCCACGATCACCGGTTGGGCGAAGGAGATTGTTAACCTTCTATTGGCATTGGCGCTAATCTTTCTCGCCGTGGATCTTCTTTTCGGCGAGACCACGGGGATTATCGACAATGTTGCCGATCTGATTTCCAGCTTCATCGACTGGGGCGTCGTGGGACTGATTTCCTTTATTGTTTTTCTGGCGATATACAGGTCGTAAAGTTGGTTGCATAGTCCGTTTGTCCCCTCGTTTGAGGGGATGGACCTTTATTTCTGGATAGACAACAGGATCCAAACCTGCCATTTGTATGGTATGGTGAGGCGTCCGAGAGTATTGTCGTTAACAATGAGGGGGATTCACATATGGCATCAATAAGGGAGACCATGAAAAACACCACAGGATGGTTGAGGGATATCTTTGACTTGGCCGTTGCTTTCATCTTGCTCTTTGTGGTAATCGACATTCTGTTTCCTGATACGACAAATGTGATAAATAACCTTGGTGAAATTGTGGGTAGTTTTGCGTCGGAGGGGGTTGTCGGGCTAATCGCTCTACTTTTCTTCCTTTGGATTTATAAGCGGTAGTTCAAGGTCCAGGCCGGCTACCGGCAATTGGGGTAACCTTTCAATCCCAATTCTGTTTCAGTCCCATCAAACGGGGTTGAAACAGAATTGGGATTTTTTTAGAAAGAAGATCACGGGCTAATGGCTTGATTTTCGACGGGGCCAGGTGTAACTTCGCGGCCGAAAAAGGAGGAACACAAAAGTGGATTTTTTATTCAGCCAGACGAATCAGACTCCCGGTGGAGGTGTATTTGGTTTCCTTCCTTTTATCCTGATCATGTTTATCATTTACTTCCTTATGATACGGCCCCAGATGAAACAGCAACGCAAGAAAAAGGAGATGCTTCAGAATCTGAAGAAGGGAGACCGGGTCGTCACGGCGGGTGGAATTCTCGGAACGATCGCTGGATTTAAGGACAAGGACTCTGTTATTGTTCTGAACGTGGCTAAGAACGTCACACTCCATGTCACCAAATCATCCATTTCGGGTTTTGCCCAGAAAGAAGTGCCGCCAGGACAAAAGTGATGACCGTTCTTCCCGTTGTGAAATACGGAGAAACGATCCTAAGGAAGAAAATGAGATCTGTCGAGGATATTTCCCAACTGTCAATCCTTGTGGACGATATGTTTGACACCATGTATGAAGAAGATGGCATCGGTCTCGCGGCCAATCAGGTTAACGTCAATCTCAACCTCTGTGTCATTGACATTAGCCACACGGAGGAATCTGATTCCCCGTTCGTCTTCATAAATGGGAAGATTCTGGAAAAGTGGGGGGAATCGGTCATGGAGGAAGGGTGTCTCAGTGTTCCGGGAATTCGAGTGGATGTCTCCCGTTCAGAAGGAATACGTTTTCGCTATGAAGATCTTTCAGGCGCCGATCATGAAGAGAAACTTGAGGGTTTGTTGGCACGAGTGATCCAGCACGAGATGGACCACCTCAATGGCAGGCTCATTCTAGATCGCGTCAGTCCGGTCATCCGGAAGCAACTTAAGAATCAGCTCAGAGAGATTGCGACTGCCAACCGGGACGAATCCGCCGAGCGGAAGACGGTTTAGTTTCCAAGAGTTCACAAAATCCCGTGCGAATTGTATTCATGGGGAACGCCGATTTCGCGATTCCAAGCATCGCACGTCTCCATTCTCTGACGCACGAGGTTGTCGCCGCGGTGACAAATCCTGACAAACAACAGGGTCGGGGCAGAAATCCCAGTCCGACTCCCGTTGCCCTGTTTGCCAGGAAACATAATATTTCCACGATTCAGCCGGATTCTCTCAAGAATAACTCACTTGTTTCTGAACTCATGGAGGTCCGTCCCCACTTGTTCGTGGTTGTGGCCTTCAAGATTCTCCCCCCCGAACTTCTCATCATTCCAGAGTACGGTTGCGTAAATCTTCACGGGTCACTTTTACCCAAATACCGGGGAGCTGCGCCTATTCAGTGGGCCTTAATGAACGGTGATTCAATGACGGGATTGACAACGTTTATTCTGTCTCCAAGCGTTGACACGGGGGACATTCTCCTGAAGAAGGAGGTCGTCATTTTTCCGGATGACGATTTTGGATCTCTGTCGCAGAGAATGTCTCAGCTGGGAGCGTCCCTCCTCGTGGAAACCATCAGGAGAATTGACGCTCAGGATCATGGGCCTTTTCCCCAGGATTCTTCACTTGCCACAAAGGCCCCGAAAATAAGGCCGGATATGTGTAGGATAAATTGGGACCGACCCGCTCGAGAAGTCAGGAACCAGATAAGGGCCCTATCGCCTGTCCCGGGGGCTTACACGGTACTCAGAGGCAGAAGACTGAAGCTGTTCCGATCCATCATCTCAGGAATGACGACCTCAAGTTGCGGTGAAATTGTTCTGGTGAAGCAGGATCGATTCGTCGTCTCGTGCTCGAAAGACAGTCTCGAAATTCAGGAAGTTCAGCTGGAGGGGAAAAGACGCATGCCGGCTCGAGACTTTCTTCTCGGATCCTTCCTGTCTGAGGGTGAACGACTTGGCGTATAGCCCGGATTCACGGTGGCACGCCGTTATGATCCTCTCCGAATTTGACCGCCAGAACCGGCGCCTCTCAGGCACAATTAATGATTATTTCCGCTCAATCAAACTCGCCCGGGAAGATTATCCTACCATCACCCATCTTGTTCAAGAAACCACCCGTTGGAGAGGTTATCTGGACTCCCTGCTTTCAGAGCGTTACCGCGGCAGGTTCCAGAAGATGGAGTACAGATTGAGGAACATTTTGCGGCTGGGTGCCTACGAGATCCTTTTCAGGAGTCGTGTCCCCAGATATGCCGTAGTGAACGAATCTGTGACTCTGGCGAGAAGGGCTGTCAATGAGAAAGCTTCAGGTGTGGCGAACGCTCTACTTCGCACCATCCAGTCCACCGATTATCCGAGGCCAGAGGAACTAAGAGCTGATGATTCTCCGGAAAAAATATCAAGGATTACTTCACATCCTGAATGGATGATTGAGCGATGGCTTCAGAGTTTCGGATTTGAGAAGACGCGCGAACTCTGTACCTGGAATAATCGTCCTCCTTCTTTTTCCGTTCGGCGAAACTGTCTCAAAGTTGGCCAGAAGGATTTCGAGCGTTTTCTGAATCGACAAAATGTCCGCTGGACGAGAAAAGAGTCGCTTGGCGAATTCTACGATGTGGACAAGTTGGCCCGTTTGGGACACACACAGGAATTTGAGTCGGGCTATTTTTCGGTTCAGGATATGTCAGGAGGACTGGTAGTCCTGTTGCTCGATGCTGACGAAAAGT
This sequence comes from Candidatus Neomarinimicrobiota bacterium, assembly GCA_036476315.1. Taxonomy (NCBI): domain Bacteria; kingdom Pseudomonadati; phylum Fidelibacterota; species Fidelibacterota bacterium. The sequence goes on from JAZGBI010000008.1 coordinate 18,852, forward strand.
CCAGGATCCTCGACGTCTGTGCGGCGCCCGGGGGGAAAAGCACTTACCTGGCAGAGCGATTGGGAAACAAAGGGGAGATCTGCGCATACGATGTAGATGAAGCGAGGCTGAGTCTCCTGGTCGACAATATTCAAAGGTTGGCACTGGATTCAATTCAAATTTCTCAAGGAGATGCCGTTCTGGACAAGTTCCCTGCTGGCGACAGGGTTCTCCTGGATGTTCCCTGCTCAGGCACAGGTGTCATGGCCAAGAGAGCCGATCTTCGGTGGCGTCGTAGGAAAAGTCATATTCAAGAGATGCAATCCCTTCAACTCCGGATGCTCTCTCACATGTCGGACTTTGTCAAGCCCGGTGGTTTAATCGTCTATGCCACATGCTCTCTGGAAGAGGAAGAAAATTGGGAGGTTGCAGATCTTTTCCTTGCACAAAGTGAAGGGTTTGACGTCCTGAGAGCCGATGGCGTTGTTCCGGACAGATATGTTGATGAGCGAGGCGCTCTTCATACCTATCCTCCGGATCATGGGTTGGATGGTGTATTTGCCGTGATTCTGGAAAGGTCCGGATGAAAACATTTTTCCGATACTTGGTTGCCTTTGTGGGATTATCAGCTGTTCTCATCCTGATGCTGGACAAGATCATCATGCCGGCCTATGTCTCCCATCGTAATGACCGGTACCTACCCGACGTGAGGGGATTGCCTTATCCGGATGCAAGGGAGCGACTCGAACTGGAAGGATTTATAGCATTGAAGGGGGATACGAAATTCACAAATAAATATGCTCCGGGGACGGTCATCGATCAATATCCCAAGGCGATGCGGAAGGTCAAACCGGGAAGGAGGATTCGTCTGACGGTCGCGGAGAAGGAAAAGATGGTCCCGGTACCGGATGTCGTAGGAAAATCGTTACGAAGTGCACGGCTCGAAATCGAAGAAAGTGGTCTTCTCATCGATTCGCTCATCACCGAATTTGACATAGAAGTACCCACGGGTGTTGTTAAATGGCAGTACCCAAGACCAGGGGATCACTTGAGACGGGAAAGTGGACTTACGCTCATTGTCAGTCAGGGAAAACCGCCCAATTTTTATCAGGTACCACAGCTTTTTGGCTTGAGCCTCACCAAGGCCGAGGAGCTGCTTCGCGAAGCGAACCTCGAGGTGGGTCGTGTCACCTATCGGCAAAACGAGGATTTGGTTCCCTACACTGTTCTCGATCAATCCATGGAAGAAGGGCATATTCTTGATCACCCGGTCTCTATCGACCTCATCGTGAGCGTCATCGACTTGGAGGACGTATACAAGCGGCTTACCGCCCCTGACAGAAAGTGATGGACGATGAACCCGGTGCACCGAAGCGTCGTTAATAATCTAGTCCCATGAAGTGTGCAGAGGAAAACTAGGGTCCGGTCACGTCAATGGATTATCGTAACGAAGTCTACCGAAAGATAGTGCATATCGCTTTTGCTCTTTTTCCGCTGAGTTATCTGTTTTTCCTCGACCGGGATGTAATGCTTTGGGTGCTTGGAATTCTCACGGGAACCATAGTGGTGGGTGAGGTGCTGAGAATGAGATTCGAATTCTTTTCCCGTCTGTACAGGTTGATTTTCGGCAGGATGGTGAGGGAGGATGAAAGCCACTCGTTTACCGGGGCGACATACACGTTGACGGGCTCGTTCCTGACAGTACTCATTTTTGAGAAGCATCCGGCGGTGTTTGCCCTATTGCTTCTGGCTCTCGCGGATTCCACCGCCGCTCTGGTGGGAAAGAGATGGGGGAGAACGCCTCTCGTAGAAAAAACTGTGGAAGGGACCGCAACCTTCCTGGCCATTGCCATTCTGCTGGCAGTGATTGTTCCTGGAATTCCGAAGTTTCCTGCCATTCTGGCGGCCTTAGTGGCTTCGGTGGTTGAACTGGTACCCTCTCCCGTCGACGACAACGTGATGATTCCGCTCTCAGCAGGACTCACCATAGCTTTGGTGAGCCTGATCACGTGAGTTTCCTTGCGCCATCGGTTCTCTGGGGTCTTCTCGCAGCATCGGCTCCTATCATCATACATCTGGTGAGCACCCGGCGTACGCAGACGGTCAATTTCAGTACAGTGCGCTTCATCAAAGCTCTTGAACACGATACCATTAAGAAGTTGAAATTGCGCCAGTGGCTCCTTGTACTTCTTCGAACTCTGGCCGTAGTTCTCCTGGTACTCGTATTTTCCCGGCCGGTGAAAACGGGATATTTTCCCTCCTGGGCTGTGGGAGACAGGTCCACCAGGATGGGCTTCCTCCTGGACAATTCCGGTTCCATGGGTGCCATATATGAAGGTGTAAGTTTGTTGAAAAGGTCAAAATCGATCGTCCTGAAAACTTTGCAGAGGGTCGAGGGAAAACTGTCGGCCGACATCTACCAAACAACACCCTTCAAGAGACGGTTTTCAGGAGAATTCCAGTCGGTGGAGCAGATCAGGGATATTCTGTCGGAGATTCATGAAACTTCAGGGAGAGACCATCTGTGGCAGGCCGTTGAGGAGCTTTTGAACCAGTCGATGATTGAGACCAGAGGCACGGGTGCCATCGCGAATGAGGAATTCTTCATTCTCAGCGACTTTCCAGCCACCGCACCCGGCCACTGGGAACCCGAATCTCCGACGAACTATGAGGTATCATCTGCACAGAGATTCTATCTTTTTCCTCAACCGGAAATAGAGGGCAACCTGAGCGTCCTGTCAGCAGATGTGCAGTCTCAGCTCCGTCTTCTCGGTCAACTCGTCTCTGTGGAGGCCACTATTGGAAACCATGCCCGAGCGCTCCGGAAAAATGTCCCGATCCAGCTCTATTTCGATGGAAATCGTGTTGGACAGGTGGTCTCGGACTTACCCGCTTCGGAGTCCAAAGATTTTGTTTTCCAGGCGTTCCCCAACCGTACAGGATCGATCCGTGGAGTGGTAGAGATTCCGGAGGACGGATTCGAACTTGACAACCGGAGATTTTTTCAATTCTCCATTCCTCCAAGAATTCGATGCAAGGTTTTAGGTCCTTCTCAAGAACATCTTACCCTCCTCCGAGTTGCTCTGACGTCCATTAGCCAAGATTCTCTTTTCGTCGAGTTTGAGGAGCAGGATCCGTACGAGGTCGGTACCGTGTCCCTGGAAAAAACCGACGTTCTCATACTCATCGATCCCGCGGATTTCAGTCCTGCCATTGCCAAAGAGATCGCTGCATTTGCGAAACAAGGAGGGAGTATCATGGCGTTTCTCGGGGAGAGATACTCCAACTCTTTTGACGGGACTGTTGTGGAGGGTCTCTCTCTTCCCAACTCGCGAGGAATGACCGTTCTGGCCGAGGGCTCTTTCCATGAAGTAACGAAATATGACGCAAAACATCCACTCTTCCGCAATTTTCAGGCCATAAACTTGAGCAGGGAGATGCCCCGGATCTTCAAGCATGTGAAAATTGCGGACGGAGGTGAGGGCAAGGTGATTATGAGCATCTCCAACAATGAGCCGTTGCTTATGGAGATAAGGACACCCTACTCGAAAGTGCTGGCATTTGCCGCACTGCCGAACCCAGAATGGACGGATCTTCCTCTTCGGGGTTTCTTCGTTCCGCTCTTGCATCGAATTCTGGTCTATCTCGCTGCAAGTGAATCAGAGGGAAGGTCTGTAGAAGTGGGGGAAACGGTTAACATTCCCCTCCAGCGCCAGTTCATCTCGGGTCAGCTTGAGATTGTAGGTCCCACGGGCAGAAGGACGAAACTCGTGCCGGATTACGTGGGCGAGCTTGTTACGGTGGATGAAGTGGATGAGGCCGGCCTGTATCGACTTCTTTCAAACGGTGAGGAGGTTTCATCCTTTGTCGCAAATGTGTCTCCGGCTGAGAATCCAGCCAAACGACTCACCGAAGAAGAATTGTTGAGTTTTTTCCCCTCGGACAGGACCAGGCTCGTGAGATCGGATGAGAACGCTCCGGCCGCCGTAATCGCGGCTAGGTGGGGAACCGAACTCTGGCGGCTGTTCCTGGTTGCCGCTCTGGCGGTGCTTTCCGCGGAGACCTGGGTGGGAAGAGTAAAGGGGGAAAGGAGCCGATCGTAGCGGTGGGGAGTTCGCAGGAGAGGGAAAGGGCTGTTCTTGTGGGTGTCATCCACCCTGGCATGTCGAAAGAAATAATGAAAGAACATCTGGACGAGCTGGAACTTCTGGCAGTCACAGCCGGTGCTGAAGTTGTTGGCAGAATCGTGCAGAAGCGTGACAGGATCAATTCCAGGTACTTCGTGGGAAAAGGGAAGGCCGAACAGATTTCCCATCAAGCCACGGAGCTTGATGTGGATATTGTCTGTTTTGACGACGAACTCTCCCCGTCACAAGTACGGAATTTCTTGAGATTGACCCCCAGTGTCAAAGTCATTGACCGCACAGGTCTCATCCTTGACATTTTTACAAAACATGCCAGGACCCGCGAGGCGAAGACACAGGTTGAGCTTGCGCGACTGCAATACCTGTTGCCACGCCTCACGAGGTTATGGACTCACCTTGAGAGGCAGATGGGTGGTATCGGCACCCGGGCCGGGGCGGGTGAAACTCAGATTGAAGTGGATCGCCGCATGGTCCGTAACAGAATCGCAAAACTTCACGGCGAATTGGCCAGAATTGACCGTGAGCGGGAGACTCAATCCAAGCGGCGCAGAGGAATATACCGGGTAGCGCTTGTGGGATACACGAATTCGGGCAAATCGACTCTCATGAATGCGATCACAGGCTCAAAGGTTACCGTTGAGGACCAGTTATTCGCCACTCTCGATACCACAGTGCGATCACTTGTGCTCAATTCCAGTCACAAGATCCTAATGAGCGATTCTGTGGGATTCATCCGGAAGCTCCCACACGCGCTTGTCGCATCCTTTCGAAGCACGCTCAAGGAAGTTCTGGAAGCTGATCTACTCCTCATAGTGCTGGACGTGTCAAATCGGCAACTGGATGAGCATCTCCAGACGGTTCGCTCAGTTCTGATCTCCATAGAAGCACACAAGAAGAATTCCCTTTTGGTCATGAATAAGATCGATCTCATCGAGGACTCTCAAATTCTTCGGGCTTTGAAGTCTCGATTTCCCGATGCGGTCTTCATTTCAGCCCTGAATCACCTGCGACTGGACGCTCTCTTGATCAGAATTCAGAACACTATGGAAAGGTCATATAGGACCACCACCGTTGTCTTTGACCACAAGCTTGGAAAGGAGATTTCTTCCGTATTTCAGAATGTGGATGTTCTGGAAACCCGCTATGAAGAGGATGGGGTACATCTTACCATACGCGGTGATGAGGCCAGTCTCAAGCGCGTACAGGCGATCTCAAGGGATGGGTCTCTGAATGCCGAATAGCCAGTATTGAAAACCCCCCGGACGGGGGCGTTTTAGGAACGCGCTTTTTTCACGGTGGGCACCTCCCGGATAGATCAAACTTCCTTTACCCCGACCACTTGGGACGGGGAAGGCCTGTTTTCCTTACCCGGAGTTCAGTTCCCATTTATTCTTATTGAAGGTTCCAAAACCGCCGACACCGACCGAGGGAAGTTTTCAATTAGCCTTACTTCAATATTAGATGAAATTGTCGACTTATGAAAGAGAAAGAACCGATGGAAGGGGCAGGGGGTCGTTCATCTTAGCGCGTTGAGCATTTCGTCTGGATCCGTAGTTGGAGAATCGCAGGTGTAATTCTGGCAGACGTACGCCGTTGCATTCCCGTTGACGGCAACCTGGGTTTCCGTAAAAGGAGCCAGTTTCGCCAGCTGAGTTCCTGATCCATTGCTCGATTTAAGCAGAACGACTTTGTTCGGCAAGAATTGCGCCCGTACCACCTGGAGCATTCTTGCGGTGTCGTCTCCGTCCAGGTCACCCACAATAACGATCTCATATGAAGGTCCCAGTCCAAAATCAACCGACAGAAGAAGCTGCGAGTGTCCAGGAGGATACCTCTTGACCTGAGAAGAGAATACCTTTCCGATTGCAGCCGCCTTCTCTTCCAGGTCGGATCTCCCCGTGATCCTTCCGATGCGGAGGAGGTCAAGGGCAGCTACTGAATTTCCCGAAGGAATCGCACCATCGAATACCTCCTTGGTTCTCACGATAAGCTCTTCCCCGTTTCTCGACGTAAAGAAGAAACCACCCTCTTCCTCGTCCCAGAAGAGAGCGATCATCGTGTCTGTCAGTTCCACAGCCTGTTGAAGATAGGAGACTTCGAACGTTGTCTCGTACAGTTCCAACAGTCCCCAGACCATGAATGCGTAGTCTTCCAGATGGGCGGGGAGGGAGGCTACGCCATCCCGATATCTTTTCAGAAGGTATCCCTCTGAGGTTTTGAGAACGTCAAGAATGAAATCTGCTGCCGACCTGGCCGCATGGGCATATTCGTCGTTTCCAAGAATTCGTCCCCCTTTGGCCAGTGCAGCAATCATCAGTCCGTTCCAATCCGTGAGAATCTTGTCATCTTTAAAAGGGTGCACTCTTTTCTCTCGCGCCTGGAACAGGTTTTCGCGGGCCGCATTAAGACGGTTCCGAAGTTCCGATTCACTCAGCCCGTATTCGGCCGCCAGGTCAGCCGTGGACCCCTGAAGATGCACTATGTTCTTCCCTCGCTTCTGGCCGCTCGCTTCCTCCCGGAAGTTGCCATTTTCGGAGATATTATATATTTCCGCAATCATGGAGCTTTCACGGTGGCCAAGTATGCTTTCAATTTCATCCAGTGTCCAGAGATAGAATTTTCCTTCTTCTCCCTCACTGTCTGCATCCTCTGCCGAGTAGAATCCGCCCTCGGGTGAAGTCATGTCTCGCAGGACATACGCAAAGGTTTCCCGGGCTGTGTTAGCATATGCTTCCTTTCCCGTGGCCTGATAAGCTTCCAGATAAGCGATGGCGTTCATTGCCTGATCGTAGAGCATTTTTTCGAAATGGGGAACAAGCCACTCGGGATCCGTCGCATATCGATGGAAACCGAATCCCACGTGATCGTAGATACCACCCCATCGCATTTCCTTCAACGTTTTCTCCACCATGTGGAGAGCCCTTGAATCTCCCGTTCTCTTCCAGTAGCGGAGGAGAAAGGACAGATTATGGGCGGTTGGGAATTTAGTTCTGCCCTGGAAACCTCCACGGTCCTCATCAAACCGTTGGGAAAATCGAGTGAAAGCCTCATTAAGAATTTCTTCATCGAGAAGGTCGGTCCCGACAGGCGAGATGCGACGTTTCAATTCATCCACAAACGATTCGGCCCTGTCAGCTAATCTCCCTCTGTCGTTCCTCCAGATATCTCCTATTTTCGGGATAAGCTCCTTCATGCCCATCTGATTGAAACGGGTTTCACGGGGGAAATAAGTCCCGGCAAAAAACGGTTTCTTGTCAGGTGTCATGAGAATGGTCAGCGGCCAGCCTCCCCGGCCCGTCATGGTTTGACATACGGTCATATAGATATTGTCAATGTCAGGACGTTCTTCTCGGTCGACCTTAATGCTGATAAAGTATTCGTTCATAAGAGCAGCCGTGGCGGAGTCCTGGAACGATTCGTGCTCCATTACGTGGCACCAGTGGCAGGTCGAATAGCCTATTGAGAGAAAAATTGGTTTGTCTTCTCTCTCGGCTGCCTCAAATGCCTCCTCTCCCCAAGGATACCAGTCCACGGGATTATCTGCGTGTTGTAGGAGATAGGGGCTTTTCTCTTCTGCCAGTCGGTTCATCTTCTTGCCCTCTAGGGATGAGTGACAGCTCATTATCCCCGTCACAGAAATGATCACTCCTCGAAAGAATAAGTTCCTGATCATAAGTTCAGGCCAAGTTAACTGGCCGGGCGTCTGGTGTGCAAGGGGAACCTGTTGAAATTGCTGTCTCACGAAGGTAACTTCCGTCCAATTTGCTAGAAAAATGATCTTCGTCGGTTTCATTCTCACCTGTCAAGTTAGCTTTGTCCATATGTCTATCGGGCAATACCGGGACATGCAATTATGATGAATTGAAGATCATGTATTTCTGGACAATCATTCTCTATCTTCTGGCTCTCATTGTGGTGGGGGCTTGGCGGAGCCGAAAGGTTAAGACGAAGGCCGACTTTATGGTGGCAGGTCGGAACGTCCCATCTTTCGTATTGCTGGGAACATTGCTGGCCACGTGGATTGGGACAGGTAGTATTTTCGGAAATGCAGAGAAGACCTATGAAGTGGGAGTGGCGGCTCTCATTCTTCCCTTGGCAGGAGTCGGTGGGATTGCTGTTCTGTCGGCCGTAGCTGGAAGGGCCCGTCGCTTTGAAGGATTTACGGTTCCAGACATCTTGGAGGCCAGATATAACAAATATGCGAGGGTGTTTGGCACCATCACCGTTGTCACTGCGTATATCACCATCGTTTCGTATCAATTTCGTGCCGGAGGGGCAGTACTACACCTTATTTATCCGGCACTTGACCCTCAAGTGGCTGTGATCATAGCCGCTATTTTCGTCATTGCCTATACCGCATTAGCAGGGATGAGTTCTGTGGTTTATACCGATGTTGTCAACGGTGTGTTGATGACCTTAGGTCTCATCATTTGTCTTCCCGTCTTGATGATCAAGACCCACGGTTTTTCTGGCATGAGAGAACTTGTTCCAGCAGACCATTTCCAGTTTTTCGGACGGCTATCGGGAATCGAAATCATCGGTCTACTACTACCGGCATTTCTTCTTGTGCTCGGGGATGCCAATATGTATCAACGATTCTTTTCAGCTCGAGATGAAGGAACCGCCCGCCGGGCGGTCATTTGGCTGGTTCTTGGAGTCGCTGTGGTGGAAACAGTCATTATCTTGAATGCCTTTTTTGCCACAGGTCTTCATCCACATCTGAAAAACCCTGGACATGTGATATTAAATGCCGCCTTTTTTGATTTGCCCGTCTTCTTCGGGGCTATTATGCTTGCAACTATCGTGGCCATCGTGGTTTCTACCGCTGACTCTTACCTCCTTGTCCCTTCCACCAGCGTAGTAAACGATATCTACATGCGGTTCATCAAACCAGATGCTTCGGATCGCGAAATCGTTCTTTTGTCACGGGTGGTGGTTATCGTTCTTGGAGTCTTGGCTTACTACCTTTCCACATTAGATGAGAGATTTCTCGCGGTGGCACTGTATGCCTATACTATCTATGGAGCGGGCATTACGCCGGCTCTTCTCGCAGCATTTTTCTGGAAACGAGTCTCGACACCTGGGGCCTTGAGCTCTATTGTGTCCGGCACTGTTATGACTGTTGTCTGGAAGAATTACGGACTTTCGATAACAGTGCCAAAGGCCCTGGGGTTTCCTCAAGGCACTGTCGTAGATGCGGTGATCCCCGCTATTATTGTATCGGTGGTTCTGCTTGTTGTGGTGAGCCTGGCAACGAAGCCGACGCCTGAGAAATATGAGCGGTTTGCGAAATAACGATGAGGAATCGTAACCTTTGTCAGGCCGAGTCGGTAAGTCTCGCGGGTTAGTCGGAGATGTAATTCAGGAGATTCTTCAGACCTTCCAGATAGCTCTTTTTACCCAATCCCGAAACCTGTCCGATGCAGACCGACACGATCACCGATCTTTTCCGGAATTCTTCCCGCTGGTGGATGTCGGTAAGGTGAACTTCTACAGCCGGAGTACCCACAGCGGAAATGGCATCCCGAATGGCATAAGAATAGTGTGCGAAGGCACCTGGGTTAATGAGGATCCCATCAGCCCAGGTCCGCTCCCGGTGAATGGTATCTATGATATCTCCCTCATGGTTGGATTGAAAGAATCTGAAATTGTTGCCCGGAGCGGCCGGGCCCTCACTTAGCCAAGCCATCAGTTCTTCCAGCGTCTCAGTTCCGTAGATTTCCGGCTGCCGGGTGCCAAGAAGATTCAAGTTGGGGCCATTAATGACAAGGATATTCATAATGATGCTAACGCTCGAATTATATGACGATCGACCACCTGATCGGAAATGATGGCATGACCCAGGCCTTGCAACAAAACGAAATGAAGTTTACCCCCCTTTGCCTTCTTGTCACGTTTGACGGTCTCCAACAAGGATGATGAATCTATTTCCCCCAGTTCCGGCAAGGGGAGTTTGCGAACGGCAGATTCCAGATGGTAGAAATCTTCATCACTCAAGTGTCCCAGATCCCGGGAGATACTCCCGGCGAGGATCATACCGTAGGCAACAGCCTCACCGTGCTTCAAAACGCCAAATCCCATGGTTGTTTCCAGAGCATGTCCAATCGTATGTCCGAAGTTGAGAATGCGCCGAAGGTCTTTTTCCTGCTCATCTCGTGAAACCACCTCTGCCTTGATTTCACAGCAACGGGCGATGGCCTCCGTAAGCATGGTATCGTCCTCCCTCAAGACAATCGAATCGAGGTTCTCACTTACGCGATCAAAGAAGTTCCTGTCTCGGATGGCACCGTATTTTAGCATCTCTGCCATGGCTGAGACCATTTCCCGGTGAGGAAGTGATTCCACCAGGTTGGGATCTATGACAACGCCCTCCGGCTGATAGAAGGCCCCCACCAGATTCTTTCCCTGGGGAAGGTTTACCCCCGTTTTTCCCCCGATGGCCGAGTCTATCATGGCCAAAAGGGTGGTGGGAACCTGAACATAATCGACGCCTCTAAGATAGGTGGCCGCCAAAAAACCGGTGATGTCTCCAACCACGCCTCCTCCGAACGCAACCAGCAGGGTGGATCGATCACAGTCCAGCTCTGTCAGTTGCTGATACATAGACTCCACCTGAGAAAGAGATTTTGCATTTTCACCTTCGGGAATTACTATGGTTGAAGCGCGAACTCCGGCCGAAGCCAGTGTTTTTATTAAGGTGCCGTCACACATGTCCTTCACGGAGCGTTGTGTGATGACCACCCACCTGCGTTTCCGGTATGAGGCCAGAAGCTGAGGAATCTGATCCAGAAGGCCAGGCTTGACCCAGATGGGATATGATCTATCCTTCAAGCTGACTTCAATGATTTTCACGGCTCTTCCTTATGTGCCGGATAATCAGCTCCACGGCGCCATCATGCGTCATTTCATCGGTACTCACAGTGAGGCTTGCCACGGAACGATACGCTTCCTCGCGCTCCTTCCAAATCTGAGCGAGATGATTCTTGGCATCTTTTGCCTGTTTCAAGAGAGGACGAGAGGTTGGATTTCCTATTCGCAGCGCAAGGGCACGGGGGGAGGCCTCCAATAATACTGTGATTCCCCGGTCCCTCAAAATTCTTCGGCTATTCTTGTCAAGGACGATTCCTCCACCTGTGGAAAAGACCTGATTGTTCTCTCTGGCCTTTTCTTCAAGAAGGGACCTTTCCAGTTCCCGGAATCGCTCCTCACCCCATTCGCGGAAGATTTTGGTGATGGACTTCTGGGTTCGTTCCCTTATGATGATATCGGTATCGATAAAGGTCATGCTTAGTCGCTCAGCCAGAGCTCGTCCGATGGAAGTCTTGCCACTCCCCATCATCCCTACGAGAAAGATGTTTTTCTTGCTTGAGGTCATTTCTTCCTGCCACTGCCAATCGAAGCGTAGCGCCTGCCAGCCACCTGCAACGTGGGGCAGGCTGGCCAAACCAGAGGGGAGGCTGGAAATCCTGGACATTTTCGGGTCGGAGATCCCGACTGCTTGTCCCGCCAGAGGCGGCGGTCCCGATCTTTTCGGGGATCCTTCGGGACTGCCACCTGTCTCAATACCTCGCGCTCACTTGCATGTGTCCTCGAAGTTGTTCCAGCGAATCGCCCCCAAATTTTTCCAACAGGGCGTCAGCCAGGACAAAGCAGAGCATACTTTCGGCCACTACGGAGGCGGCGGGAACTGCACAGACGTCTGTCCGCTCTTTGTAGGCGAGCTTGGGCTCTTTGGTTTGAATGTCGACGGATCGCAGCGGCTTCATCAGGGTTGGGATGGGCTTCATGACCGCCCTGATCACGATGGGTTGAGCATTGGTCATACCTCCCTCGATTCCGCCGGCATTGTTCGATGTTCGCTGAAACCGAGTACCATCATGGGTGATCTCGTCATGGACTTCACTCCCGAACCGGCCAGCTTGGGCAAACCCCAACCCGATTTCGACCCCTTTGAATGCGTTAACGGACATAATCGCTTCAGCAATACGGGCGTGGATCTTCTTGTCCCACTGTGAATGACTCCCGAGGCCATAAGGAAGTCCCGTGGCGATGATTTCGAAGGTTCCTCCCACTGAGTCTCCATTTCTCCTGGCATGGTCGATTGCTGAAATCATGCCTTCCTCGGCTTTCTTGTCCAAACACCGTACCGGGGATCCGTCGGCCAATTCACTCAACGCTTCCGGTGAAATACCCTCTGGGATGGGAGATGTGTCTTTGGTTGCATGGATCCGAGTTACGCGACTGCCGGTTGCATGGATCCGAGTTACGCGACTGCCGATTTCGATTCCCACCTCTTTTAGGAGTTTCCTGCATGTGGACGCCAGAGCAACTCGCATGGCCGTTTCTCTGGCAGAGGCCCGTTCCAGCACGTCGCGGATATCGTCGAAATCGAACTTGTGAAGCCCTGCGAGATCGGCATGACCCGGTCTGGGGAGGGTCACTCTGACAATCTCCCGTTCAACAGGTTCAGGGGACATTTTCCGTTTCCAGTTTGCCCAATCCTTGTTGGGCAGGATTAGACCGATGGGAGATCCCAGGGTCTTGCCGTGACGAACCCCACAATATATCTCCGCCCGATCCTTTTCAATTTTCATTCGTTTTCCTCTGCCAGAGCCCCTCTGCCTCCGGGCCAATTGATAGGCAATGTAGTCTTCACTGATTTCCAACCCGGCGGGGATTCCTTCTATGATACCCAATAACCCTTTTCCGTGGGACTCCCCCGCTGTTAAGAAGTGAATTTTTTGCATCATATCTGATCCTCAAGAAACTGCTTGAGCATGGTTACATCCACTCGCTGAGATATGCGGGCGAGAAACCAAAGATCCAGGGAAGCCAGACCCTGGTGAATGAACATGTCGAGTCCGTCAACTGTTTTCGCCCCTACCATCGTTCCCGTTTTCAAGAACTTTGTCGATAAGGGCGTATAGATGACGTCCACCAGGGTGTGACCCGGATGGATGAGATTTGGAGGTAGGGGACAATCATCGGTATGGGGGCTCATTCCCACCGGTGTGCAATTGATGATGACCACATTCTCTTTCAGGCAAGGTTCCATCTGTTCAGGATCTAAGGCCTCGATGTGGGTCTTTGAATAAGATTTCGAAAAGAGGGATACGAGTTCAACAGCTTTCTCGGGATGCCGGTTCCCCACCCGGATCGCCTTTGCTCTGCCGGAGACGAGGGAGAATAGCACCGCTCGTGCTACACCTCCTGCCCCTAGCAGAACAAAGGAGTTGCTTTCGGCATCAATCCCGTTCTCCTTAAGTGATCTTGAGAATCCCAACCAGTCTGTATCATAACCCGTGAGCCTGCCGTTTTCTCTCGCCACACAATTCACGGCTCCGATGAGTTGAGACTCCCGGCTCAGCTTATCGAGGTGGGGAATGACTGTTTCCTTGAAGGGAATGGTGATGTTGACGCCGTCCAGGTTCCCATCCCTCAGACTTACCATAATTTCTGGGACCGCCCTTTCCGTGATCTCGAGTTTCGTGTATTGGGCGTCCAGTCCCAATGCATGGAATACCCAGTTGTGCATGGAGGGACTCAAGCTATGAGCCAGGGGGTTTCCCACGACGGCGAAGTTCCTCATGGCAGTTGGTTTTCTTGGGTCTCTATGAAATGACTTTCCTTAACAGGTCACTAAAGTCCGGGCATGATACGCTCATGATTTCCGGATTGTCCATTTTCACCGGTTCTTGGGCTATGAGTCCTGCAATGGTAAAGGCCATGGCTACCCGGTGATCGTCGAACGTCGATATAGAGGCGCCCCGAAGGGGTGTCGGGCCACGGATGACAAATCCATCCTCACGTTCACTCACATGCGCTCCCATTCTTCGTAGATTGGTGCAGATGGCCTTGATGCGATCGGTTTCTTTCACCCTCAATTCTATGGCGTCACGAATCACGGTGGTTCCTTCGGCCTGGGTTGCCAAGACACCGAGAATCGGGAGTTCATCTATCATTCGAGGGATTTCTGTCCCCCCAAGGGAAATCCCTTTCAGGGGCTTATGGGTGATCTTGAGGTCTCCTATGGTTTCTCCGTATTCGTCGCGCTTGTTCAGTAATTGTATTCCCGCTCCCATTTCTTTCAGGGCATCGTAGAATCCCGTCCGGGTAGGGTTTAGTAAGACGCTTCTCAAGATTAGCTCAGAGTGGGGAATCACCGCAGCCGCCGAAGCGAGAAATGCTGCTGTGGAGGGATCCCCAGGGACGTTTATGTGAAAGGGTTTAAAGGGACGCTGAAGGAGGAAAACGGTGACGTGATTATCTGTTGTGGTGATATCCGCGCCGAGAATTTTCAACATGATTTCTGTATGATCCCGGGTTTTTGTTCTTTCGATCACGGTGGTCGATCCGGGCACGCCCAATCCTGCCAGGAGAACGCAAGATTTTACCTGGGCACTGGCAACGGGAGGGCGATATTTTATTCCCATTGAAGGTGTCTTTCCTTTTAGTCGCAGTGGGAGATGACCGTTTCGGCCTTCAACCGTCGCCCCCATCATTTGCAAGGGGCGGATTATTCTGCCCATGGGCCGGCGGCTGAGCGACTCATCTCCCACCAGGGTAGCGGCAACCCCCTGTCCCACCAAAAGGCCCGTCAACAGTCTGGCTGTGGTTCCGGAATTGCCGCAATTCAGGGGATGATCTGGCCGCTTGAGTCCGCCCCCCAGTATGGTGATGCGGCTCAAAACCCTTTCGGATGGAACGCCGCACTCCTGCAAACACAGGCGGGTGGATTCCACATCGATTGCGTTGGAACAGTTGTCGATGGTGCTCTCCCCATTTGTGAGGGTGCCAAGTATCAAGGCCCGGTGGGAAATGGATTTGTCTCCCGGAAATGTTAATTCACCCGATATCTTCATAGGTTGGGACTTTTTCTTCATGCTCTTTACCAATCTTCTTTCCCAGCGCCTTACAGACACCTTTTGCTAATCCCATGAGTTCAGAAAACTGTTCGGGCGGCAAAGCTTGAGGACCGTCGCAGAGGGCTTCTTCCGGGCGGTCGTGCACGTCCACGATGAGACCGTCGGCGCCGGCTCCGATTCCAGAAAGGGCATGAGGGATCACACTATATCGATGACCGCTGGAATGACTCGGATCCACAATGATGGGGAGGTGGCTCACCTCCTTCAAGGCCGGTATGATGCTGATGTCAAGTGTATTCCGGGCGTGGCTGGCAAACGTTCGAACCCCCCGTTCACAAATCGCAACGTGGGGTGTGCCGCTGGACATTAGGTATTCTGCAGACATCAAGGTCTCGTCAAGTGTGGCACTCATTCCTCGTTTCATGAGGACAGGTTTTCCCACCTTTCCCACGTCCTTCAGAAGGGTGAAATTCTGCATATTCCGGGCACCGATTTGAAGCATGTCAGCATACTGGTCCACCAAGGTTGCTGTCCCCGGATCAACGACTTCCGTAACAATCGGTAAACCTGTTTGATCTCGTGCTTCCGCAAGGATTTCCAGACCAGGCTCACCGAGCCCCTGAAAGGAATAAGGGGAGGTCCTGGGCTTGTAAGCCCCACCACGGAGCATCTGGGCTCCCTGTTTCGCCACGTGGTGAGCGATGCGCAGCGTTTGATCGCGGCTCTCTACGGCGCACGGTCCTGCTATCATGACCACGTTGCCATCTCCGAACTTCACCCCGCAGACGTCAATGACGGAATTCTCCGGGTGCATGTCACGACTGGCAAGCTTGTAAGGCTTGGTGACAGGGATAACCTGCAAAACACCCGGCAATCCTTCGAGATATATTCGGTCTTCGGTATTCTTGTTGCCCGTAACTCCGATGGCCAGCCGGGTCCGTCCAGGGATCTCGTGGGGACTATATCCCAGTTCTTTGATCCGTTCCTTGACTCGTTCAATTTGTTCCTTGGTGGCGGTTACGTTCATAACAACAAGCATACTAATCTCTCCTTATGATCTTACCCCGAATGGTCTCAATGGCTGATTCCAGCGTCTCGATGATCGGTAGGGTGTATGGATTGAAGTTCTGAAGGTCTGTGAACAGTTCCCAGCTGTCGTGGCAGGTCTGATCGATGACATGCAGAAGGTCTCTGAAGCCCAGCGTATCGATTTCGGTCGGTTCCACACCGGCTTCCTTCAGGACACGGCCGACAAAGTGCGTAACCCCTTGCGTTCTGGCTGCCAACCGATCGTGCTCCTCAGGGGTCATCTCTACGACCTTGATAGCCTTGGATTCAAAGTATTCTTTCCAGAAAGGAAACATGTCATAGTTGTCCCTTGTTGGATGCATCATCATGGTCAATCCTTTGGGCCTGGTAATGGAATCGGGCCCGAAAAGAGGATGCGTGGTAATAATCCCGATATGATCCGGAAGTGCCTCTTTCATCACGGTTGCGGGATACACCTTCACCGAACAAACATCCAGGATGGTTGTCCTTCCTGACAACCTGGGTGAGATGTCCAGGATTACCTCTTTAAACGCCCGGATGGGGACAGCGACAAAAATGGATTTCTCCTTCAATACTGTGTCGATGCCTGTGATTTCAACACCGAATTGCTCGTCTTGGACTTTCTCATCATAAGCCTTTACCTTGAAGTCGTCTGATAGGATCTTTCCCAGAACTCCTCCAAACCTTCCAAACCCGATAATACCTATACTAGTCATTTTGGTCTTGCTTGAAATTCTTAACTCCGACAAAGAGGGTTAGATTATTCTTCAGGTCATGAATATTCTCCTGAAGAAGGACCAAACCGTAAAGGTCTGCGCATGCTTTGGGAGCGACAACGGCCGCCGTCTCAGGGAGTTTTCCTTCCTTTAACCGTCTTGCTGCTTCAGCAGTATCGTCTTCTTCAATGAGAGGACGTGTCCAGAAATGCTCCGCAACATAATCTCTGCACTGGAGCAGAGCCTGTTGATGAGAGTGAATCTCTGTAATGTCACCGATGAATACACCCCTCTTGCCCAGAAGATTTTGGCTGATAGGAATGTAAAACATCTCAACTATCTCGCATCGATGGTGGGCCAATGCCTCCACACTTTCTATGACAACTCCGCCCTGGGCATTTTCCATGGCGAAGATTCCGAAATCTACATTCTCATTTTCCACGGCACCCAGCACGGCTTCTGATGAAACAAGGTACTTCATCCTCACGTCCTCAATACCGTGGTTGTTGGCAAAAATGGTTGCAGCTCCGTCGCAAAAACTACCTTTTCCACCTTGAATTCCAATGGTCGTCATGCTACGCCCTTCAGTTCTTGTACATAATTGAAAACCGTTGTCAAGGGATCATCGGATTCTTCGATTCTGCGGATAAGAGCAGTTCCCACCACGGCACCATCTGAAAGTTGGTTAACGGTTATGACGTCCCTCCGAGTCTTGATGCCAAACCCGGTGACAAAGGGACTGACGCTGTTCTCCCTTACTCGAAGTAGGTAAGATTTCAATGCTTCTTTTCTACCCATTTTTCCGCCTGTTATGCCCAGAATAGAGACGCAGTAGACCAGATCTCCCGCAATTTCAGAAATGTTGAGGATTCGGTCATTGGGTGTGTTTGGGGCAATCAGCAATATGGGCGAGATGGTGTTCGACTTGCAGAGGGAGACAAAGTCCGTTGCCTCTTCGGGAGGAAGGTCGGGAACGATGAGTCCATCCACTCCCACTTGTTTACAGTCTGAGACGAAGGCTTGTGGCCCGTAATTCAAAATGGGATTAATGTATCCCATGATGGCGAGAGGAATCTCAGATGTACGCCGTAGTGTCTCGACCTGTTCGAGAATCCAAGTGACGGTTACGTGATTCTGCAACGCAACCTCACTGGATGCTTGAATAACAGGCCCATCTGCAATCGGATCAGAGAAGGGAATCCCCAGTTCAATCATGTCCGCCCCTGCTCGTTCCGCTGCAAGTACCAGTTCCGTTGTGGTCTCCAGAGCGGGAAACCCCGCAGTGAAATAGGGTATCAGTTTTTCCCCAGGCCTTTTGAACAGTTCCACGATTCTGTTCACAGCCTTCTCCCCAGGTATTCTGCAACTGTCTGAACATCTTTATCTCCCCGGCCTGACAGGCATACGATAACATTTTCTTCTGGCTTGATTCCGTTTTCTGCATCGCGCAGAAAACTGAGGGCGTGGGCAGCTTCCAGGGCGGGGAGGATGCCTTCCTTTTCCGAAAGCCACGTAAAGGCTGACACGGCTTCCTCATCTGTGGCAGAGAGATATTCAACTCGGCCCGTCTTTTTCAGGTAGCTGTGTTCGGGACCGACACCGGGATAATCGAGGCCCGCTGAGATGGAATGGGGGAGAGTGATCTGACCGTTATCAGACTGAAGCACAAAACTGGCTGACCCATGAAGAACGCCAAAGGTCCCTTTGGTCAGGGTAGCGGCATGATGGGTCGAGTCCAATCCGAGCCCGGCTGCTTCCACGCCCACCATTCGGACCTTGTCCTTAAGAAAAGGATAAAACAATCCTATGGCATTGCTTCCACCTCCTATGCAGGCAACAAGAGTATCGGGAAGACTCTCCTTCCTTCCGATCTCAACGAACTGCGCCCTGGTCTCTCTGCCAATAATGGATTGGAAATCCCTTACAATCATGGGATACGGGTGAGGGCCCACCGTGGAACCAATGAGATAGTAGGTCGTCTCCACGTTCGTGACCCAGTCTCGGATGGCTTCGTTTATTGCATCTTTCAGTGTTTTGCTCCCTGCAGAGACGGGCCGGATTTCAGCTCCCAGAAGCTCCATTCGGAAGACGTTGAGTTCCTGCCGGCGCATATCTTCTTCACCCATATAGACCACACACTCCAATCCAAATTGTGCCGCCACCGTGGCTGTGGCTACGCCGTGTTGACCTGCTCCCGTCTCTGCGATTATCCGGCGTTTGTCCATCCGCTCGGCCAGTAGGATTTGACCAACCGTGTTATTGATCTTGTGAGCCCCGGTATGGTTTAGATCTTCCCGCTTCAGGAAAACATCAAATCCCAATTCTTCCGAGATTCTCTCAGCGTGATAAAGGGGGGTCGGCCGGCCTGAGTATTCTCGGAGAAGATGTTCAATTTCGGCTTGAAACTTCCTGTCGTTCTTTGCGGTTGCATAGACCTCTTCCAGCTCATTAATGGCAGGTATGAGTGTCTCCGGTACATACCTCCCACCAAACTCTTCAAAATGTCCTTGTTCATCAGGAAGACCGTATGTGGTTTGATTGGGTTTCATGGTAATTATGTATTGAAAGTATCTGAGTAATCTCCTGTTCGCTCCAAAACTCTGAACATCGTTCGTAATTTGGATTCATCTTTGATTCCCGGACTTCGTTCCACACCACTGTTAATGTCAATGGCATCTGGCCGAGCTGTGGCGATTCCCTCGAGAAGGTTGTTGGCATTCAATCCGCCGGAAAGTATGATGGGGGTCTTGGTCTCCATCCGGGTGACTATTCTCCAGTCAAACGGATCTCCCGTCCCTCCAAACATCCCGCGCTTATGGGTATCCAGAAGGAAAGCGTGCACTGGATAGTTTTCGTAGTCTTCATGGGGAATCGAATTGCCGACCCTCAATACCCTTACTACCGGCAGTTTGATGAGCCCGCAGAGTTCAGGCGATTCGTCGCCATGCAGCTGTACAAAGTCCAGGCCCGCGGCGTCTGCGGTTTGATGAATCGTTTCCAGATCAGAGTTAACGAACACTCCGACCTTTCGGGTACTGTCTGGCAGTCTTTTGGAAATTTCCTTTGAAGTTTTAAGGCTCACATACCTGGGACTTTTCTCATAGAAGATGAGCCCGATGGCAGAGGCACCCAGCCTGGCTGCAAGGAGCGCATCATTGACAGTTGTGATGCCGCAAATCTTTACAGGTATCACGCCGCCGCTCCTTGTAAGAGGTGTCTTAGCGCTGAGCCCGGGGATGGTGATTTCATCAGCGGTGTGCCGATGAGGGCGGCATCGTAACCTGATTCCTTGATGAACCGTAAATCTTCGGAAGTATGAATTCCGCTCTCTGCCACTTTTAGAGCGCCGGGTGGTAAAAGGGGAAATACCTGTGCACAGTGTTTCAGGTCCGTCTTCATGGTCTTCAGGTCTCGGGCGTTCACACCTACAATCCGGGGATCAAGTTTCTTGACAACTCCCAGCTTTTCTGTGGAGTAGAGTTCCATGAGAACGGCCAATTTCAGATCGGTTGCTGTCTGATATAGGTTTTCCAGCACTTCAGGCTGGAGTATATCAGCTATGAGAATGATGGCATCGGCGCCTGCCTGGTATGATTCCCAGACTTGATACTCCGAGAGAATAAACTCTTTCCTGAGAACGGGAATATTGACGGCACGCTTTATCTTTCGGAGGTGTTCCAAATTCCCCCCAAAGTAATCTTCATCCGTCAGAACAGAAATGGCCGCGGCTCCATTCTGGCTGTACTCCCTGGCAATCGTTGCGGGGTCAACATCTGGCTTAATATTCCCGCCGGATGGAGACTTTCGTTTGATTTCGGCAATGATTTGTATTCCCGGTTGAGCAAGGGAACGTTGGAAGTCCAGAATCGGAAATGGCCGTGATTTATTCCGAAGTTGACTTAATGGAACTAGACGTTTGGCTTCGGACAATTCTTTCTTCTTATGGAGGATGATCTCTTTGAGAATAGACATCACGCCTTCGCTAGCCTTTCGAGTACACGAAGAGCGGCACCGGAGTCAATGGATTCTTCCGCCATCCTGATGCCTTCGTCTATGGAATCGACTTTTCCACTCACTCGAATGGCCGCCGCGGCATTCAACACGACGATATCCCGATGGGGACCTTTCTTGCCCACGAGGACATTCTTGATGATAGCGGCATTGTGCTCAGGCACGCCGCCTTCAAGCATTTCCGGACGGGCGATTTCGATGCCGTAATCAGTTGGGGATAGTGTCACTGTTTTCACCTTACCATCGGTGGTTAAGTGGCTGATTCTGGTGGTGGATGTTGTGGTCATTTCGTCCATGCCGTCGTCACCGTGAACGACAAAGGCTTCTTCGGCGCCCAGAATCTTGAGGACCTGAGCGATTGTTTCCGTGAGGGCTCCGTCAAAAATTCCTATTAGCTGCCGTCTGACCCCCGCCGGATTGCACAAGGGACCCAGAATATTGAATACGGTTCGCACGCCCAAAGATTTCCGGGCCCCCATGGCGTATTTCATGGCGGGGTGGAGGGACGGGGCGAAAAGGAATCCTACTCCAATCTTATCGACACATTCGGCCATTTTTTCCGGTGGCATGGCTATGTCAACACCCAGGGCGGATATGACATCAGCAGAACCCGATTTAGAGGTCATGGAGCGGTTTCCGTGTTTGGCCACTTTCACATCAGCTCCTGCCGCCACAAATGTGGCTGCTGTAGAAATATTGAACGTCTCTTTGCCATCTCCTCCTGTCCCGCACAGGTCAATGCCATCGGAGCGAATGGGAACGGGGGTCATTTTTTCGCGCATTGCCAGGGCAAACCCCGCAATTTCGGCGGCTGTCTCTCCTTTGTACCGGAGGGCAATGAGAAATCCCGCAATCTGGGCATCATCAAACTCACCCGACATGATTCTCACCATGGTCTGTCTCGATTCCTCCTGGGTCAGGTTGTTCCCCGCAATTAGATGCTCCAACACCGCTTTCATGATTGCTGTCCTCCTCTATCCGTTGGCGAACGGGTAAGAAAGTTCTCAATCATCTTCATTCCATCTTCTGTAGCAATAGACTCCGGATGGAACTGCACCCCGTAAACCGGGTATTCGTTGTGCTCCAGAGCCATGATCAATCTATCATTCGTTTCCGCTGTCACCCTTAGACTGGCAGGGAGTGTCTCTCTTTCCACCACAAGGGAGTGGTAGCGTGTCGCCTCGAAGGATTCTGGGATATTGTGGAAAATCACTGAATCGTTGTGCGTGATGAGGGCCGTCTTTCCATGTACAATCTGAGGTGCTGGAATGATTCGACCATTGAAAGCAGCCGCAACGGCTTGATGGCCAAGACATACCCCGAGGATTGGGATTTTGTGGCCAAATTCTCTCACAAGGTCCACAGAGATTCCGGCATTCTCAGGTCTCCCCGGTCCTGGCGAGATAACGATTTTTTCCGGCTCCATTTCTTCGATGTTTTTCAGGGTCAACTCATCATTGCGATAGACTTCCAATTCAGATGTGAATGCCTGTGCATATTGAACCAGGTTGTAGGTGAAAGAATCGTAATTGTCCAACATGAGTATCATTGTCTGGTCACCTAACGAGGCCATTTTCAGCCAGATCGATGGCTCTCATAATCGCCTCACCTTTGTGAACTGTTTCATGGTATTCACGGGTAGGATCTGAATCGTAGACGATCCCGGCTCCCGACTGGAAATAAACCGTTCCTTCTTTCACGACAAGTGTCCGGATGGCGATGCAAGTGTTCATGTCGCCTATGAAGTCAATGTAACCGACAGCTCCGGAATAGATGCCCCGTCGTATCGGCTCCAGCTCATGAATCAGCTCCATGGCCCGGATTTTGGGAGCCCCTGTGGTCGTGCCGGCAGGGAATCCCCCCAGGAGGGCGTCGAACACATCCTTGTTGCCGTCGAGTCTTCCTATGACGTCAGATACAAGATGCATGACGTGGGAGTACTTCTCAACCACCGCGTTTTCTTTCACCTGAACTGAGCCAGCCTTGGCCACCCGCCCTACATCGTTGCGTCCAAGATCCAATAGCATCAGGTGTTCGGCCCGTTCCTTCTCATCGGAAAGAAGTTCCCTCGCAAGTTTTTCATCCTGTTGCCGATTCTTTCCTCTGGGGCGTGTCCCGGCAATGGGGCGGATTTCCACTTCGCCGTCTTCCACCTTCACCAGGAGCTCGGGAGAAGCACCGATAATCTCAAAATCATTCATTTTGAGATGGAACATGTAGGGTGAAGGATTGATGGTTCTCAGGGCTCGATAGACTGTGATCGGTTCCACTGGCGTATGTCGATGGAACCTCTGGCTAAGAACAATCTGAAATATGTCCCCGGCTTTGATGTACTCTTTGGCCTTCAAAACAGCGGATTCGAATTCCGCTTCGCTCATGTTGGAATGAAGCTCGCTTCTTTCAATTCTCTCTGGAGTTTGATAATCTATGTCCGTGTGTAGATTTCCACCGATCATATCGATGCGTTTCCTGGCACGTTCGTACGCAAGCTTCAAGTCGGTTTGAGAATCCACAGTCACGTTGCTGACCACGATGGCTTCATTCTTCAAATGATCAAATGCCAACAGGTCTTCAAATAACATGAACACAGCATCCGGAATGCCGAGATCATCCATAGGATAGGTGGGAATGTCCTCGGTCCACGTTACGGTTTCATAGCCCAGGTAGCCCACTAAACCCCCTGAAAAAGTTGGGATTCCTGACAATTTGGGGGCATCGTAGCCGGCGAGGATCTCTCGCATGGTTTCGAGAAATGACGTGTTGGACGTAACGGTGTCTCCATTTTCCTTGATGGTAGTTAAACCGTTGATGTGTGTGATGATTTTCTTTGGCTGGAGACCTATGAAAGAATAGCGGGAGTACCGGGTGCCTTTCTCAACGGACTCTAGGAGAAAGGCGTAGTCAGAGTGTCGTGCGAGACGCATATGAGCTGATATGGGTGTCAGAAGATCAGCAAGCACTTTTTCATAGACTGGGATGGTCTTGTGCTTCCTCGCTAATTCTCTGAATTCGTCAAATTCCAATCTTGTCATTCTCTCCTTACCGCTCCGCAGGGATACAAAAAACCCCGCGTTTGCTGCGGGGTCGAAAACGGTCCATTCGTCTGCTATTTCCCTACACGGGCCGCTCCAACCCTCCTGAGGAGAACCACCAATAGTAATAACTAAACTGCTGAACTGTCTGATTCATTGTTTGAAAATATATTCTACTTCAAGTCCCGTTGCAAGATCTTTTTGTTGATTTCTCTCGAACTGTCCCTTGAATGCCTCTTCATTTTCTTGCACCATCACTCTTGGATCTTTCTTGTGGCGTGGAAAATGGACCTGAAGATTCGGGCAATTTGATCTCTCGATAGGATTCCCGCAGCTTGTTTTTCGAGACGATCAATGATTTCCTTTTCCCGCTCTGGGTCTCCCGCCGATAAATTGAGTTCTTTCTTCAATTGGCCCAACTGCTCCACCAAGCCTATTCGCTCAGCCAACAATCGGATCATCTCCTCATCGATCTCGTCAATCTGTTTTCGAAGCTGAGCTATTCTTTTGTCCATGCTGTTCGCGGATTTCTGTGTGACAACCTTAGCATTTCTCGGCCACTTCTCTGTATGCTTCTCTGAAAGGGCACACCTCGATTAACCAATTTGTACACTTCCTCGGTCAAGGCCTTCTCGCAATTCGTTTTGCTTACCTCTGGCACCCAAACGACCCATTCATTATTTTGAAGAGGATCATTTTCCCCAGCCAAAACTTCACAGGAATACCGAGAGGGGAATGGCCGTCAGTGTCGGAAGACTTCGCCCGTGTCCCATTTTGGATCATAAGTTTACGGCCCTATCGCACAATACCATTCGAGGAGCAGCCGGCGGGGTGATTCTAAGCGCGGAGATTATGGTGAAAAAGGGGCTGATCTCCTATGAATAGGCGATGGCATCTGAAGAGCTAAACCTTGGAAACAACCGGTGGGTTCCTGGGCCAAGTTGGAGCTTGCGAGGGGGGATTGAGAACCCGGCGATAGTACTCGAAAATCTTTCTCGTGCCATGCCAATTCTCGAATCTTTGGAGCACCTGCACATCTCCAGTAAACCTCTGGGAAATCCCTTCCCGAACGTGGCCCGAAACGTACTCGAAATTCTTCTTTTTCGCCCAACTCAGGTAAACGCGTTTCAGCGTTTTGGCATAGCCATTCCCCTTATATTCTTTCATTACGGTGAAAGCATACGTGTACAGTGTGTTCTTCTTACCCATGTTGGAATCGCACTGGAAGGATGGGTCGTTTGAGAAGTATTCCAGGGGGACGCCTATGATATAGCCGATGATTTCGTCCCGGTACCTTGCCACAAAGGGTAGGGTGTCGGGATAGTTGAAGTACTTGCGGATACTTGCCTTGGTCAGTCTGGCAGAATCAATGAACTCTTCAACCAGGTGTTCCGAAATGAGAATAAGTTGGGGCACATCTTCTTCGCCAACCCTCTCAATCAATTCAACTTGAAAGCCAAACGGTGAGGAGGCAATGACCCGTGACCTTGTCGATTCGGCAATGTCCAGCGTTAACTGCCTTGATCCATTTGTTTTCTTCTCCATCGGCACTCCGTTAGAATAATGCGGGAATGAAAATTAGGCAATCAATTTTATCTGTCATTGCTGTTTTACGAAGGGGTCCGCTTCAGTTGTTTCAATTGTTTCTCCTGAAAACCAGCTAGTAAAATCAACAGCTTACGAAGCTCTGTGACCATAACGTGACCATCCTGCCAACGAAGAACGGATGATCCTGTCCCGCCCCGGTGGGATGGGATCGGCCATTCAATGAAATCAACATATGCTTTGTGATCGACTTTTGCTCGGGCGAAAAACCGGACGCGGGTGTGGGGTTTTCCATCAACAGCTGACTCTAGTAATGCCACAGGATTCTTGAATTGAGAGGAAGCCGAATATGAAAAAGTATTTAGAGCTGAGTTAGGTAGGCAGGCACTACGTACCAATCCTCTTCTAATCTACTTTGTTCCGTCATGAAGTTTTGCAGTTTCACAAGATGCCAAGTTGTACAGCACCTATGGAAGCCGTTGTGACGCGAAGGTTATGGAGATTAGAGGATTTGCCTTGCGTGGGAAGAGTCGTAGGTTATTTGGAAAGGCCTAGCTTAAGTCGAAGACGATCCGTAAAGAGCTATCAATTTCTTCCAATAACTCAGATTCTAACTCGCCCCTAATCTCTGCCCCGCGCTTCTTGTGGTCGATCGGACGGGTTTGCAAACAATCCGCAACTGATTTCTTGTCGAGCCCATTTTGGGAGGATCGGCGAATTTCCACATTGGTTTTGATTCGACCTTTCTTCTTGCTCCAAGATGTGATTGGAACAACTTGGATAACAGGAACTTTTGCGTTGTAGACGTTATTTGTCACTATTATACAGGGGCGACTTTTCCCTGTCTCAGACCCTTCGGTTGGATCCAAGTCAACGTCGATAATCATGCCCCGTGTGAGGTCACTCACTCGGCCATCCGTCTACTGCGGCTTCTGTCAGTTTCTTAATTTCAGAGTCTTCCTCATACAGTTCCGAATACAGAATGGCTGACTCTACCAACCTCTGAGTTTCAAACCTCTTTTTGAGCTGGTCAATTGCGGCACGCACGAGGGAACTTCTGTCCTTAAACCCAAATTCACCGCACCGATTTAAGAACTCATCTTGTGTCTCTTCAATGCTAATCCTTTTTTGTAACATTTTTCCTCCCTTTGGCCTTGGTTTATGACACCATTATTACGGCCCTAATATACGGTACAGAATTAAGAACATCAATGAGGACTATTATACGCTCTTTGTGCGCTTTTGTTCCATTTCTTTGATACTTTTATCGAATAATTAGCTTTCCTCGCTTAGAAGTGCTTTAGAACGCTTTCTCGGCCTATCTTGGGGCCGCCTTGTCGATACTATTACCCTCAGGAGATACAGTTGCCATAATGATATTTCAAGAGATTTGCGCCAGAAATAACGGAAAGCTTCCTATTGATAATATGATATCAGAATCGTAGTATCGATTAAAAGGGGTGTTATTCCACCGAGGGTGGTCGTCAAAACCTGACCTGGGTAATGCCAGCGTAGGAAATGAGAAAACAGACTATCAGAATCCTCTTCGGTTTGAAGGGGACTTTCGTTTTCTTGACTCTTGCTTGATTTTCAACAACCTTGGTAAGTATTGTTTGATCCAATTATCAACTTGAATCGCAATTCATAATCTGTGCATTGGTTATTAACATAAAGACAACAATGGAGAAAGTCCTCAAGTTCTTTTTTTGCTGATAGTGATGGGGATATAAACATTTCCTCCCCAGTTGATTACGATATCAAAAGTGGTCTTGAAATTCCAGTGGAAGAACGCTCTCCGGAGGAGGTGACAAGGATTAAGGGAATTCAGTTTACGATTGAGGATATCGATGTGGCAACACCTCCCTCTGATGTGACTCCTGCTGAATCAATCAAAGGGATAATAACAGAAAAAGGAATTGCTGGATATCCTTACATTAGATCGTTGCAGGAACAAAAAAATGAGAGATAAAATCAAAGTAGGTATCATTGGAGGTTCTGGACTTGAGGACCCAGCATTCATTGATAATTATTCATCTGCTAAAGTATCTACCCCATATGGAGAGCCAAGTTCTGAACTTATTCTCGGTAGAATCTCAGATATTCCGGTAGTAATAATCTCCAGACATGGAAAGGGCCATACAATTACTCCATCTAATGTGAACTACCGTGGGAATCTTTGGTCTCTAAAAGATCAGGGATGTACTCATGTCTTAGCCACGACTGCCTGTGGCTCATTGAGAGAAGATATCAAACGAGGGGACTTTGTTCTTCCTGATCAATTCTTTGATCGCACCACAAAACGTGAAAGTACGTTTTATGATGAATCAAATGTTCAACATGTACCTATGGGATCACCTTTCTGTGAAAAGACACGTGCAGTTTTACAAAATCAAGCACAAAAATTAGAATTGAAATATCATCTGGGAGGAACCATAGTCACAATTGAAGGTCCCAGATTTAGCACTAAAGCGGAAAGTATGCTGTTCAGGTCATGGGGTTGCGATGTAATTAATATGTCGACGGTTCCTGAAGTGGTCTTAGCCCGTGAGCTTGGTATGTGCTACCAAAGTATTGCAATGAGTACTGATTATGACTGTTGGCATGAAAGCGAAGAAGAAGTATCGATGGAGATGATATTTGCAGTTATGGCAGAAAATGCTGAAAATGTTAAGAAACTAGTTATGAATACAATTCCATCTTTATCAACAGGAGAATGCAAGTGCCAATCGTTTCATAGGAGTGCCAGTGAATAATAGAAAATTAAGGAATAAGATAAGAACGATTCCAGATTTTCCCAAAACCGGGATACAATTCAGGGACATCACAACTCTTTTATTGGATAATGATGCATTCACGGAATCCATTGACATTTTTTGCGACGAGTTTAAGGACAAGGAAATCGATGTTATTGTAGGTATTGAAAGCAGAGGCTTCATTTTTGCTTCTCCATTGGCTCTGAAACTTGGGTGTGCTCTAGCTATAGCAAGAAAACCCGGTAAGCTACCTGGTAACAAAATATCAGTAGAATATGATCTTGAGTATGGAACTGACACAATTGAGATGCATACAGATGCTGTAAAAAAGGGAAACAGAGTATTGATAGTTGATGACTTACTTGCAACCGGTGGCACAGCGAAAGCTGTTGGGGAATTGGTTAGAAAATTAAAGGGTGATATAGTCAGCTTTGCATTTCTAATAAATCTTCTGGAGTTAAAAGGTGTTAATTTACTTAAACCCCACCCGATTTTTTACATTGTTGAATATTAAATAGGTCAAAGAAATGCCACCAAAGTCAGTAATTATGGAAATGATGAAGTTGTAACTCGGTGGGAGAGAGGTTCTTGCGCATTTCTATTAACGATTCATAATTCTGTTCATCGCAGCAGCAACCAGAATCTGAGAGCAACCTCGCAAAGGATTATTGGCAGAAAACCAGGCACCATCCAAACAAGTGACATATTGAGATCGGCAGGTTCTGGCCAGGTTCCTGCGACCTTCAGGAGATGAAGTTTCTATCTTGACATTTCAAGAAATCTCCGCCAAGAATAACGGAAAGTTTCCGATTGATAATATGATATCAGAATGGTAGTGTCAATCAAAAGGGGTGTTATTCCGCCGAGGGTGGGATGGCTGAGATTAGACTCTTAGAACCTGAACTGGGTAATGCCAGCGGAGGAAATGAGAAAACAGACTATCAGAATCCTCTTCGGTTTGAAGGGGATTTTTTCTGATTCTCACACTGCTAGGCAAAATTGCACGTCGTATAGTCCCTGCAATACAAGAAGCCAATGAATCTCGGTGTCTCGGTATTTATATGTTACAATTGAGGTACAATCAGTAGTTATTCGGCATCCCAGCTAACTAAGGGTGGTTGTATTTCGCCAATCTCGATCTGAAAGGGGGCTGATCATGCGGAGCATTCTCGCAGATATTGAATTGTACATACTTCTAATCGCTATTCTCGATGTGGGAGCTATGATTTCAGGCTGTTCCCTGGTTTCTTCTGGAGGAGATGAAACGACGGCTCTGAAGCAAGCTTCTACTTTGATTGCTGAACGGGGAGACACAACTTGGGATCTCGTTGCATTGGGTGATTCCACCCCAACAGGATCTGGTGTTAGCGCAGACCTCTCATATGTCCAAGTCTATTCAGCATACATTGAGGAGGATCTTGGGGTCGATGTAGTAGTCAAGAACTGGGCCACGAATATGACCCAGACCGTTGCAGACCACGTTGAGGCGGTCCGTAGTGGTGAGGAATTGCGCGAGGATCTACGAAATGCAGAGGTCATTACCATCTGGCTGGGATGGCATGACTTGATCCCCAATATCGGTATCGGGAGAGGTGGTCCCTGCTACGAGCGTGCCGATGAAGTAGATGTGGACTGTCTTGGTGAAGTGACAAATCCTATGCGGGAGGGTTTCGATAAGCTCTTGTCAGAGATTGTGTCTCTTGCAAGCCCAGATGAAACGTTAATCCTGATAGCTGATGTTGGAATTCCGTCTCTTTTCGTGGCGAGATGGAAAGAGTACGGCACTTTGGATGTATTGAAACGGGATGCCTATGAGGTATGGCGCGAATACATTATTCAAGCTGCCCGCAAGTATCAGGTCCACGTTGTCAATACATATGAGGTGCTTAATGGACCGAACGGCGATCAGGAGACGCCACCCCAGTATATGCAGTCCGATGGCCTTCATTTCAATGAACAAGGGCATAAGTTGATTGCTGATCTTCATCGCAGGGTGGGATACGAATACTCCCGATAATTCGAACTTGACCTGACGTGCAAGGCTATGGTGTAATTGTCAGAGTCTCTTCTCTCTCCGAAATGGCCTTCACACGATCTTGAATGTCCCAGTCAATTCTGCAATGTCATTTTCCTCCGTTAAGTCTGGATACACAGTTTGTAAATGGGATTCCCGATTATGGTAACGTGAGCAAAACGTGACCAAAAACAACACACAATGGTACACAGAACTTCACCAGTCAACACAGTGAGAAATCACTATCGCTCGTCGGAAAACCTGGTTTCTCGTCGCATGATGGATGGATTCATATTGACCAAAGTTTCGAGTGTTTCTCCTGGGGGTCCCATGTAACTTTCATGGACGTGCAATCCTTCTCAGATATCCTCGATCATCAAGTTCGCGCGGTGGATTCCCGGTTGTGTGTGGGGCTGGACCTGGACGCAAACAGAGTCAGTTCAGGCGGATCGACGTCATTTGAGAATCTGAGGGATTTCGGACGGATGGTCATCGACGCCACTCTCAAGTTTGCGGCAGCATTCAAACTCAATTTCGCCTTTTTTGAGCGCCATGGAAGTGCGGGATTTCGATGGTTGGAGGACATTCTGAGTCAGATCGATGGTCGGAGGCTCACCATAGGGGATGGAAAGTGGGGCGACATTTCCAATTCGGCGGAACATTACGCCTCCGCCATATTCGATAAGTTTGGATTTGATGCCGCAACGGTGAATCCATACATGGGTCGTGATGCCATTATTCCATTTCTTGAAAGATCGGAAAAGGGAGCATTTGTCCTCTGCTTGACATCCAATGACAGCGCATCAGATCTACAATATCAGAAGGTGGGGAACGCGAGGTTGTACGGGAGAGTTGTATCGCTGACAAGAGAATTGAATGTAAACAACAACTGTGGTCTTGTGGTTGGAGCAACCAGGGAAGCAGAACTTGGATATGTGCGGGAACGAGCAGGGAATATGCCCTTTCTTATCCCGGGCGTCGGCGCCCAGGGTGGAAATCTGGAAGCAAGCGTCCGGATTGGGAATAGAGGCGGCGTTGCACTTATCAGTGTTTCCAGGAGCATTCTGTATGCGGGGGACCAAAGTGAGGAGGCGATCCGCAAAGCAGCAAAGGAATACAGCCACCGGATCAATGCCTCTCTCGAGCATGGAAACTCCCCCAGCGGGTCTTGAAATGAAGAGTATTCTTGAGGTGATGAAGTCGACCGGCGCCATTACGGAAGGTCACTTTCTTCTCACCTCCGGTCGACACAGCGGTGTCTATCTGGAAAAATTCCGCCTGCTGGAAAATCCAGAGATCCTGGATGATGTGGGTCGGCTCATGGCTGAGGCGTTTGGAGAGGAAGAAACAGACGTTGTTCTCGGAGCCGCAGTTGGTGGAGTTCTGTTGAGTTACGCCACGGCACGGGTACTTAAGAAACGGGGAATCTTCGCGGAGAGGGTGGATGGAAGACTGGACCTGAGGCGCGGCTTCGTTCTGCACCAGAATGAAAGGGTCCTTATCGTCGAGGATATTGTGACCACCGGTGGCTCCGTGGAAGAGTTGATCCAGGTTGTAGAGGGACACAGGGCCAGGCTGGTAGGGATTGCGTGTCTGGTGGACAGGACAGAAAAAGGGGTCGATTTCGGACATCTTACAAAGCCCCTCTTAAGATATCCTTCAGTATCCTGGGAGTCCCGTGATTGCCCGCTCTGCAAAAGTGGTATTCCCATTGAATCGAGAGGCCGAACGGGAAAGGAAGAAGAATCGTGAGATTCTCGATGCTTCCCTGGTCGCTATTCTGGCTCTGGGTGGCTTGCGGTGAGAAGCCCACGGAATTGGCCGTCATTAACACAGATTTCGGGAAAACAGTGGTACGATTCTATGACGACGTGGCACCAAAACATGTTGA
Organism: Candidatus Neomarinimicrobiota bacterium; assembly: GCA_036476315.1. Taxonomy (NCBI): domain Bacteria; kingdom Pseudomonadati; phylum Fidelibacterota; species Fidelibacterota bacterium. The sequence continues at coordinate 50,853 of JAZGBI010000008.1, forward strand.
GAGTTTCAAAATACTTGTGTCCCAAGGATACTTCGACGGAACCACATTTCACAGGGTCATACCGGGATTTGTGATTCAAGGAGGTGATCCCAACACCAGAGATGAGGATCGAGCGAATGATGGTCAGGGGGGCCATGCGGGGAAATACTATGGGATAGGCGATGAGGAGGATCCAAATACCTGGCAGCTCCCTGCTGAGTTTAGCAAAAGGCGACACGTGCGTGGTGCCCTATCCATGGCCAGGTCCGATAATCCCAACAGTGCGGGAAGTCAGTTCTTCATCTGTGTGGAACCCGTTTTTCGCCTGGACGGTAGATACACCGTCTTCGGCCAGATTGTTGAGGGAATGGACTTTATTGACAGAATTGTGAACGTGGACACACCCGGAAAACTCGATCCCAATTATCAAGGACGCGACAAGGACAATCCATTGGTACCCGTGCCTGTGACAATTCGTCTCAGTACTGATCGGGAACTTAGGATCGAGATTCAAGGAAATTCATGAGTCGGCGGCTGAGAATCGGACTGGCGCTGGCCGGCGGAGGGGCCAGGGGAGCAGCACATATTGGGGTCCTTCAGGTTTTCCATGATCACGGCATTTCCATTGACGCCGTAGCCGGAAGTTCAGCTGGAGCGGTGATCGGAGCCATGTATGCCGCGACCCTCGATCCCGTTTGGGTGGAGAACCGATATCGTGAGTATCTGAACAGCGCCTGTTTTAGGGACTTGGGTTTGCATCACTTAAAAAACGGGTCTAACCGGGGTGATTCATTTCTTGAACAGGTCAGTCGTTTTGTCAAAGACAGACTGGTGATTACGTTAGCCCTGAATCGAAAAGGAATTATTGAAAGAGCGAAGCTGGAGAAGAGTATTGAGTTCCTTCTCCCCGTGAAAGATTTTTCGGATTTGAAGATTCCCCTCTCCGTTGTTGTCACCGATTTGAATGCGGGCTCCGAACTCGCTATTTCATCGGGTGATCTCATTGACGCTGTGGTTCACAGTTCCTCCATTCCAGGTTTCATCTCTCCTTCCCAGAAGGATGGACAGATTCTTGTGGACGGAGGCGTTGCCGCGCCCATTCCCATAAATCACTTGCCAAAATGGGCTGTCGATTTTACAATTGCCGTCGATATTGCATTGCGGGAAGTCGATAGCCTGGGGGATTTCAATTTGATTGAACTTATGACCCGGACAAAGCTGGTTACGGGCGTCAAGCTCGCTGATGAACTCGCCAGAAGGGCTAACTTCGTCATTGAACCGGAAGTGGCGGGCGCGCATTGGTCCGAATTCCAGCGTACGGAAGAGCTGCTGGAAAGCGGACGCAGAGCTGCAGTGTCCGCCCTCCCTTCTCTTCGGGAACAGATCAACCTGAGAAATCGTTGGACTTTCAAGCTCATGAAAAGGTTCAGAAACAGCGCATGAGACGGGAAGGACTAAATAAGTACCACCATCTGGCATTCGGCTTGCTTCTCGGCTCGATCCTCTTCGCTCAGGTTGACTCACCAGTCAACGTTACTGCCCGGTTGGACCCTTCTACGTTGCGGGCGGGAGAGGTACTGATGGTTTTCGTCGCGGCCCAGATGGAGCCCGGGTGGCATATCTATTCGGTCAATCGATTTTCCGAAGGCCCTATCCCCTCGAGAATAACCGTGGAAGGGGAAGGAGTCATCGATCTGGTCGGTCCCACGATGGAACCTGAACCGGTCACCAAATTCGATGAAGGGTTTCAGACGGAGACGCACCACCATGAGGGCACGGTGACTTTTGAGACTCCCGTCAGGATTCTCTCCTCATTGGATCCAGGCAGTTACTCTCTTGAGGCAAAACTTCTCTATCAGGCATGTGATCCAACGATCTGTTACCCCCCCCGCACAGTATCATTCATGCTGAGTTTTACGGTGGAACCGGGGGAGGCCCGAATCGAGGAGACATCGATCACCGCCTTCCCAACAACTGGGAGTGGCAGCAATACCGACGTACGGGCGGCGATTCGACAGGGAGGTGGGTCGTACTTATTGCTGGCTGTCTCCATGGGCTTTCTGGCACTTCTGACTCCGTGTGTTTTCCCGATGATTCCCATCACGGTCTCTTATTTCACGAAGCGGGAGGTCACCAGAAAGCGGGCAGTAGGTGAAGCGGGACTCTATGGCATCGGCATAATTCTCACCTTTACTCTCATCGGTTTCGTACTCACCTTTCTTTTCGGGGCTGGCGGAATTAACCGGCTGGCTGCCAGTCCGGTAGTCAATAGTGCGATTGCTCTCATTTTCATTCTGTTCGCATTCAGCCTGTTCGGGTTGCTGGAGATTCGTCTCCCTTCCAGCTGGATAAATGCCATCAACCGTAAATCGTCTGCAACGGGTGGTGTGATAGGCATTGTACTGATGGCATTCACGTTTTCTTTAACAACGTTTACCTGCACAGTACCATTCGTGGGAACGGTTATGGTGGCGGCGCTCCACGGTGATATCTTCTGGTCACTGCTCGGAGTGACAAGTTTCGCTTCCGTATTCGCCGCTCCGTTCTTCCTTCTGGCTCTGTTTCCTTCCTGGCTCAAGTCCATGCCCAAGAGCGGAAACTGGATGAACTCGGTCAAGATCACCATGGGCTTCCTGGAACTCGCCGCCGCTTTGAAATTCGTGAGCAATGTCGATCTTGTCCATCAATGGGAGATTGTCACCCGCCCGGTGTTTATCTCGATCTGGCTTGCGATTGCCCTTGTTATGACCTACTATCTATTGGGTAGATTCCGATTCCCCCATGAGACAGCAACCCAATCGATTGGAGCTCTCAGAGTCGTCTTCGCAACATTCTTTCTGACAATATCTTTGTACCTGTTCCGGGGACTTTTTGGATTTCCTCTTGGTGAACTGGATGCTTTCCTGCCGCCGAGAGATTACGGCAATCCCGCATCCATATCGATGTTTTCTGCAGCAGCGGTGGGAGAAGAAGAGAGATGGCTCACGAATTACGCAGAAGCTCTCTCTCTGGCAAGAACTGAAAACCGGTCGATTTTTGTCGACTTTACCGGATATACGTGCACCAATTGCCGATGGATGGAATCCAATGTGTTCACCCGGCCCGAGATAAAGAGTCTTTTCGAGCAGTTGATTCTTGTGAAACTCTATACCGATGGACCCAAGCCGGAACATGAAGAGAACCTTCGCTTTGAGCAGGAGCGGTTTGGCACTATCGCGTTGCCATTTTACGCGCTCATGTCTCCAGAGGACCTGATCATTGATACTTTGCCCGGCCTCACGAGGAATGTTGACAAATTTACCAATTTCCTCAGGAAAGGAATCCGCAAGGGCCAGCTCGCAACCTTTTCAGAATGAGGTCTGGCATCATATACTTCGGACCGGGGTATTTCCATGAGGAAGTGAAAAATGCTTAACACCAGAAAGCTCTTACTTCTGGCATCCGCACTCACTATTCTCCTTGTCGCCGGGATTATCGCGACGGAGAAGGAATGGTCCGGAGAACTGGATGCCTCCGGGGCGACAATGAATCTCCCTGGAAGCGCGGATGTCGCGGGGACAAAGGCACCGGATTTCACTCTGACCGACCTGGAGGGGGATTCCGTGTCATTGTCTGACTTCAAAGGCAAGGTGGTCATATTGAACTTTTGGGCCACCTGGTGTGCCCCGTGCCGTGAGGAGATACCAGGGTTCATAGATCTCCAAACGAAATATGAAGATGACATCGTCATCCTGGGCATTTCTGTAGATGAGGATGGTTCCGAAGTGGTTCCTCGCTTTGTCGAGAGATTTGGAGTCAACTACCCCGTCCTTTACGCAAGCGCAAAAGTAATAAGCGATTACGGTGGCATTACAGGTATCCCAACTTCATTTGTCCTGGACCGCGACCTCCTCATACAACGCCTCTATGTGGGATATCGGCCGTTGTTCATGTTCGAGCGGGATATTGAGTTACTGATCTAGTCTAAAGGTCTGGAGTACAGCACAAATCGTTCAGCTCAATAAGAGAATCTCAGTTTCTATTTTCGTCCTTTGCTGCCTCATCTGGCTGCCGGGCAGTAAGTCAGGTCTAACGGACTACTGGCAACAGTGGGTCCATTACGACATGGAGGTTCACCTCGATCCAGATCAACATCTTCTGAAAGGTGAATCCACCATTACTTACGCAAATAACTCTCCCGATACGCTTGACAGTATTTACTTGCACCTGTATCCCAACGCTTTTCAGGAAGGCTCTGTCAAATATCGTGAATTCCAAAGGGTACGGTTTGCGGGCGGTATATCGCAAGATAATCCAAGCTACATAGAGGTCCTTGATTTCGAAATAGCCGGGGAGAACGGTCTCCTTTCGTCTGATTTCAAGATTGATGATAGTATCCTCTCTGCCACGTTACCTCAACCTGCGGCGCCTGGCGATACTTTGGTGGTCACGTTGTCCTGGGAACACAAAATACGTGAACGGGCGGGGCGAATGGGATACTCCGGGGAGCAGTACGACATGGCTCAATGGTACCCGAAGATGGTGGTATACGATGACAAGGGTTGGCACAACGTTCCATTTCATGCCATAGGGGAATTCTACGGCGAGTTCGGAGATTATGATGTTACGATTGGTATTCCTGAAAAATACATTGTGGGAGCTACGGGAGTAGTGGTACAGGGAGACCCCGGCTGGACGTCAGTGAGTGTGGACACGGCGATGGAGTTTTCGGAGTGGCTCGCGTCCCGGGACACAGTAGAGAGGGATTCGGCGGCACGGCGAATTGTCACGTTTCACGGAGAGGACATTCACGACTTCGCCTGGATTGCATCTCCCACGTTTGTCTACGAGCCTGGTGAATGGAACGGTATCGACGTTCATGTTCTTTACAATGCATCGGTAGGAGAAAAATGGACCCGAGTGGTTCGGGAACGGTCCGAAAGGGCTCTGGAATGGCTGAGTACGAGGTTTGGTCCCTATCCATATCCCCAGGTGACCGTGACACACGCCATGCGCGGCGGTGGAATGGAATATCCCATGCTGGTCATGAATGGAACCGAATCAGAAGGATTGATTGTTCACGAGATAGGTCATATCTGGTTTTACGGGATTCTCGGGAATAATGAGGTAGATGAGCCGTGGCTGGACGAAGGATTCACTACGTTTCAAACTCGATGGTATCTGGAAGATCGATATCCGCCGTATGGTCTTGATCTGGAAAGTTCGAGTCGATACAACGATTTTCAGAAGCGGTTCTGGAGTTTCAACTCGATTTCTGAAAGGTCGCAGTGGAGCGTAATCCGTTTCATGACGAGTGGACATGATAGACCTATAGCGACCAAGTCTTACCATTCTCCAGGATACAACGTCTACCGCCAGAATGCCTACACCAAACCGTCCCTGATGCTCCAATCCCTTCGGTCCGCTCTGGGGGAAGAAGTATTCGACGAAGCAATGAAAACCTACTATGCGCGATGGAAGCTTAAGCATCCCAACGAAAAAAGATTTCGCGATACTATGGAAGAGGTGAGCGGACAGGATCTCGACTGGTTTTTTGACTCCTGGCTTCACAGCACATTCCAATGCGACTACGCTCTCAAAGGCTGGAAGAAGAAGCGCCTGGAAGATGGAAGCTATGAGGTGACTGCTACCATTGTCAATCGGGCCAATATGTTTTACCCTCTGGAAATTGATGTCGCTCTCGCGAACGGCGATACGTTCCGAACCCGTTGGACGGACTATCTCTGGCGCTGGAAGGATGAGGTCACGTTTGCGGTCCCCTCAAGACCTGAAAGAATTGTCCTCGATCCTGATAATGAAACGCTCGACATGAACCTTTTGAACAATTCTTCGGGTCTTCCCCCTTATAGAGTCGTCTTCAACTGGCCCGGGATGGCCTTTTCGCCAAGGGATGGTTATGCGTTAAAGTGGAATCCTCTCCTATGGTACCACAAGAATGATGGCCTCAAGCCGGGACTATCCCTACTGAGGACTTACGGTCATTGGACTCGGTTGGAAATGTCCCTCACAGCCGGGGTGAAGTCCAAACGGGTTCACGGTAAGGCTCATTATTCGAAATCGTTAAGCTTTTTCCTGCCTTCACTCACGTTTTCTGCCAGTGGATACAGTTTGGAGGGCGTCAGGGGTGCCGGTCTGGATTTGGATTACAGATGGAACAGATATTACGGTTATCCACCGCACCATACCGCTCACTTCGGTCTCTACGTAACAGATGCGGATGGTACTGACTACACTGATCTGTACGAATCTGGAACCGTCACGGTTTTCTATGGAAAGTACGCCGCTCGGGCGGATCTGGGACAATTTGGTGGGATTCTCAATCTTGGAGTTTTCTCCGCTCCGGGGGGTTTGGGAGATTGGACCTTTGCCCGCCTTGTATCCGATCTTGAACTGCGTGGCCGAGCGTCAGGATTCAGTTTTGCGGGCAGGTTCATCGCCGGCTACAGCCTCGCGAACAGTGGGGGGCTGCCGGTCCAGGAAAAGTTCACCGTCCATGGGGCCGGTTCCGGTGACTATTTCTCGAAACCGTATCTTCGTCATTCCTCCTCCATGTACAACATCGAACTTGGTGAGAACGATTTTCTGAGAAATCATTTTCACCTTTACGGAGACGCAAATCTCCGGGGGTATTATGAGCACGGATTCGAAGGTGCAGAGAATCTGGTAGCGGCGACGGCTGAGCTCTCCCGTTCTCTTCCAATTCCGGTTCTGAATTCATCTGCCCGTCTGTTTTTCGACGGGGGTTGGCTCTGGAGTGAGGTGGATAATCTTGATGGCCAGCTGCTCACAGACTCGGGATTCGGGTTCACATTGAGAAAACGAGTTATTGGAGCCGATTTGAAGTTCCGGATAGATTTCCCGTTCTGGCTAAACACGGAGGCCGACGCGCCGGAAGGGATCAGAAAGATCGACTTCTCCCGGTGGGTGTTCGGGTTTGATGCTGGTCTCCCATGATGATTTCCACGTGATTGCTCCAACGGGGTCATGCCATTCAACCTGCACAACGACTTTCCCGCAGGCCTTGCCGCCGGCGCCCCGGCATAAGACGCACCACCTAAATTTTCCCTGAAACTTTCGTTTAGGTTTTACATTGAACATGTGGATTTGAAGGAGAAGATATGAAAAAACAGCTAACAGTTGCTTTCACAACACTCTTTTCCGTATCGCTTTGGGCACAGCTACCGTCACAAAAGGAGTTCAGCCAGATGTTCTCTCAAGTGGTAAAAGAAGTGGGCCCGGCGGTGGTTACCATCACGAGTGCCAAGATTGTCAAGAGGGAAGGACGGAGGTTCCGTCACCAATTCGAAGATTTTTTCGGTGAAGATTTCTTCCGCTTCTATTACGACAACCCGGACGGAGATATGAGAAGCACCGTTCTGGGTTCTGGTGTCATCGTGGATGCTGAGAACGGATACGTTCTCACAAACAACCATGTGGTTGAAAATGCTGATGAGATTACTGTACTTCTCATGGACGAGAGGGAGTTTTCCGCCGAAATTGTGGGCAGGGATTCACAAAGTGAAGTTGCGGTTCTTCGCATCGACGCGGACGATTTGACAGCGGCAAGAATGGGAGATTCCGACCGATTGGGTGTGGGAGAATGGGTTCTTGCCATCGGCAGCCCTTTCTCGCAGAATTTAAGTCACACCGTTACCGCGGGGATAGTGAGCGCCAAGGGCCGAAGTCAAGTTCTGGGGGGCGTTAATTACCAGGACTTCATTCAAACTGATGCAGCCATCAATCCTGGCAACAGTGGTGGTGCTCTCGTAAATCTGGAGGGGGAACTGGTGGCGATCAATACTGCCATCGCAACCGGAGGCTTTTCCCGCGGGAACGTGGGAATTGGCTTCGCCATCCCCATCAATCTGGCGAAAACCATCATGACGGATCTGATTACTGAAGGACGCGTCATCAGGGCCTGGCTGGGCGTCTACATTCAGGACGTAAATGACGGTATTGCGAAAGCGCTGGGACTCTCTGACCGTGAGGGCGTTGTTGTTCTGAGAGTTCAAGATGATAGTCCTGCTGAAGATGCGGGGATCGAAGTGGAAGATGTGATTGTTGAATTCAACGGTGCAAAGGTGAGGGATGTGGCTCATCTGAAGAACCTGGTGTCTACAACTCGTCCGGGGACGCGGGTTGCACTGGAGTTGATTCGTAGCGGTAAACCAAAGACGTTGCGCGTGCGTCTCGATGAATTCCCTTCGGAAGAGAAGGTTCTCGCTTCCAGCGAGAGAATGTCACCGGAGCTGGGTGTCAGGGTGGAGGACATTACCCCCACGTACGCGAGAAGATTGAACCTCGATGAAGATAAGTCCGGTGTAGTTGTGGCTGAAGTCAGCCCAAACAGCGCCGCCGCCCGGGCGGGAATACAAACCGGTGACCTGATTACCCGCATCGGGGGAAAGGACATTTCTTCCAGGCGAGAATTCCAGAAAGCCGTAAAACAGCAGAAAAAAGGATCTACAATTCTTTTCCTCGTCTACAGACCTGGCAGAGGGTCGATGTTCATACCTGTTGAGAATCAATAGTCGCAGTTTCTAGTCCCCGGGTTCAATCTCATAGAGCTCCTTGGAGCTCTTTTGCTATTCCCCGAAAGAAGAGGTGGTTCATGGCCGGATTTAGAAATACGTCTGGGAGTTTAGAGTGCCTTACGCTAATTTGGCAGTGGCCGGTTCAAGACCTGATTCTGACCGGTTCGTAACGATGCAAACCACTCATGTTCAGCGAATTGGTCTCCCATGAATCGCTCTGAATTTCTGGGGCTTCCTTTACGGGCGAGGGAGGCTCTCTCTGATGAATTTTCTTGAGGACAAGCAAGACCCCGAGTCATAATGTGGACCTGTCCATCATTATTCCCGTTTTCAACGAACGTGAAAAAATAGGAAAAGACGTAGAAGCGGCCGTTGCTTTCCTGAAGGCCCACGATTTCTCCGGGGAGGTCATCGTTGTGGATGACGGAAGTTCGGACGGAACCCCCGATCTGGTCAACACACTGCTCCCTCCTTCTGACATACCCGTCAAAATTATTCGTTATGCCCATCGTGGAAAGGGATTCACCTTGCGCAACGGGGTTATCAATGGACAGGGTGACTACATTATGTATACCGATAGCGGGGGCTGCGTACCCTTCGAGAATATTCTGCCCGGAATGGTCATGCTGAAAGAAGGACGATGCGATCTGGCTCATGGCTCCAGGAGGCTCAACGAAAGCAAGATTCTGCGACCCCATTCGTGGCATCGGCGAATTCTGTCCAGGATTTTCCGGTGGTTCATGATTAGCTGGATGAGAATCCCCGGCGAACTGACGGATACCCAGTGTGGTTTCAAGATCTACACGGGAAATGTGGCCCGGGATCTTTTTGGGACGTGCATTTCAAACGGTTTCATGTTTGAAGTGGAGATTATCATACGAGCCATGAGGCGAGGCTTTCGCATCAAGGAGTTCCCGGTTGAATGGATGGCAGACAGGGATAGCCGATTAAGACTGTGGAAGAATCTCCCACAAGGCTGGCTGGAACTCGTGAGAATCAGGAAGGTGCTACGGGGACAGAAGTAGTGTCTTCAAAACGAACAGCTATTCTATTGCGAGATGGAATGATCGCTCCAGGAACCGAACCGGAGCACTCTCTCTTCAACAGTATCCGGATTGTCTTCGAGAACGATCATAGAGAAGACGTCCTCGTGTCGAACACAGAAATCCTTGACATCTTCCAGTGACATCACCATGAAGGCGGTGGAGAGTGCGTCGCTGGTAGCGGCAATACTGGCAGAAGCCCATGCTGCGGTTCGACCCTGAGCCGGTCTTGCCCTCTGGGAGTCAATGATATGCTGTCCCTTTTCCAAACCAGAACCGCTAATGGCTCGATCCTTGAGCTCCAATTGCGCAAGCACTTCCTCCCGGTTATCAGGATGACTCGTCGTAATGGGCCATCCGGATCTTCCCGGTGGTGCACCTAGTGCGAGAACGGAACTGAATCCTGCATGAATAAGGGCTCGTTCCATATCCCAGTCGCGCAAAATGTCAGCCATTCGATCGACCGCATATCCTTTTCCAAAGCCTCCGAGATCTATACTCACCTGTGGCGACAGAACTCGTACCGAGTGGTCTCTTTCGTTTAGTTCAAGGCAAAAGCCCGCGGGGGGAGGGGACTGGGAACCAGCCGTAATATCGAATGCACCACCCGTTTCCTCGTACAGAGTCGAGCACATTTTCAGGCATTCGAATGTATCGGGACCGATCCGGATTGAGCGACCCGGTGAGAGGTTGTTGAGGCGTGAGATATCGCTGTTTTCAATGAAACGACTGATCTCCTGTTCCAGCTGTTGGATTTCCTCGAACGCTTGCCAGGCCGCCTGCTCGGCATACTGGATATCTTCATGAAGGACGTATATCTCAAACATGGATCCCATAAGCTTGCGGGCACTGCGGTGTATTCCGGTAGTGTAATCAAGGTCTCCCATGCCGGAAATCACGGGCTTGAACGATCGGTTCATTGTCTCTCCAACCGCTCCAGCAAATCGTTCCGGATGTAGCCGCGCAGTTCAACGCCGGGACGGAGCTCGATGTAGGAGTCGAAAAGGGGTACATACAGGTGTACCTCTCCTGGACCGGCCGATCCGTAGAGTTTGCTGACGAGATCTGTCTCGACCTCGGGAGAGGCGATTATGAGAGGAGCGTTTGGCGCGCTTTCATCAACCGTATTCCACCAGCCCACATTGGAGAAAGACCGCAAGTACCATGGAAGAGGCCAGTAGTCGTCCCCAGGCCAGATGACCTGAATGGGCAGATCCTCCCCAGAGGGATGGGCGCGGGAGACTGCTTCCACTCGACGGGCAACGGCTATGACATCGTTTCGTGGGTGAGCGTACACATACGGGTTTACGGGATCTGAAGAATACCGAAAGTTCGCAAGGTATGTCTGCCTCACAAGTTGGATGGCGCCGGCTGTCAGCAAAACTGCTACCACGATTCGCATATGATAACTCTTCTGCGACCTGATAATTACCGTCGCTCCCAGCCCGGCCAAGAGGATCATCCCGTAATGAAATGTCAGCAAATTCCAGGGCGTCTTGTACGGAATTGCTGAGAATATAGCAGTCATGATCAGTGTAAAGTAGGCGATGTAGCGGCCAAAAGGCGCACTCACCCCAGCGATTCCTGATTTGGTCATCAACGCAACGATTCCACAGAGGGCCAGAATGATGATGAGTCCCTCGCTCCACACCGGGCCCGAGCCAAAGCGTGAGTAAAGGAGAATCTTCAGGTAGTAATACCATGAATGAATATGCCAATCGCTCTGAGTTCCCCGGCTGAGGTAGGCGCCGTATGATCGAAAAGCGTCCACGAATCCCTCGGGATTGGAAAGAAATGATGAATGGAATAACCCGGAGACGAGTGCTCCCACCAGAATCGCGATTGCTCCATGGCGAAGGTTCACCTTTTCCATGTTTCCAAATGATATCGCTCCCCCCCGTTCCGTCCTTTTACGTGATACTGTCAAGATGAAAGCCAGAACCATCGAGGAAAAGACGACCAGACTTGTCTCCTTGGTTGCGTGTGTCAGTCCGAAAAAAAGACCGGTGAGAACGGCCCAGATCGATGTCCTGTTCTTGGTATACCGGAACGCAGATATGACTGTGCCGAATGTGAAGAAGACAAATAAAGTTTCCTGGATATAGTAGCGACTGAAGAAAACCATGGCAGGAGAAATGGCGGCAATAAAGGAAGAGATAATGACTGCGCGGAGGCTTAAGCCATCGATCAACAGGAAGGGCAAAACGGCAAGAAGCACTCCAAAGAAAACAGGTACTATTCGGAGAACCGTCTCATTGAGGTCCTTTAATTCTCGGACGCCAGATAGACGGGCGGGGATAAGGGTAACGTAGTTGAGCGTTGGTCCGTGGAATTCCTGGGGATTATACCGGTAGTAGCCGTCTTCGAGAAGGCGCCCCAGTTTCACCGCGTGAATCGCTTCGTCTCCGTGCATGGGTCGATCTTCCAGCTTGGGGAGACGAAGCGACAGTGCAACCAAGGAAGAAAGGAGAATGAAGATAACCGGTGTTCTCTGCCATTTCACATCTTGCCCACGGGTTTACCGTAGATTTCCACTTCGACATAGTGATTCAGGTCGTTGCCCGTGTTACCGTTGCTGTAGAGGCGTACATATTGAGCTTTCACGCCTTTCGCGTCGATCAATTTTCCTTCGGCAGTCTCCACATAATGGAGGTCCTGGCCTGTTCCCAGACCCGATGAGTTGTCATGATCGTTGTTAAACAGGGTCTTCACATTTGTGTCAAACTCGGGGTCGTCAGCGACCTGAATCACAACATCAAAATAGACGCGGGGATTCTTGTGGAAATGCCACAAAAGTACTGCGTAGATGTCATGGGGAGCTCCGAGATCTATGGTGATGTGTTGCAGGAAAGGACCGAGTTCCACATAACTTCCTTCGGTACCTTTCTTATCCCCGTCAGTGCACAGTTCAAGCTCTCCGATGATAGGTTCTCTATCGCTGCTGTCCACCGGTCTGCCGAGAGCGACATTTCTTGTCCCTGATGGAGCATAAAATGGCGGACGGGGTTTTCCCAGCGGCTTCTCAAGTTTGGGAACCCGCATATCCTGAGGGGTACCGATGAACATGGGTTTGGGCAGCTCAATATCCAGGGGCGCCATTTGTTGACCCGTTGTATCGGAAGGTGTTTGACTTGCGGAATAGGCTTCATCTTTATTCGGACAGGGTACAATCAAGGCCAATGAGACCAGGGATAGTGCGCTCATATTGACGCGGATGCCTCTCTCCATCATGTTGTTCTTCTCCTCATCTAGACATTCCGAATATCCGGAGATTCTCCCTTTTCTGGAGTTAGCTCCACGGCTTTGTACCCCCCCTTCGCTCTGAAGTAGAAGATAAGGATCAGGTAACAGACGAGCATTGCGGCGGGGAAAAAGGCGACTTTTGCCAGGGCATTCTTCTTCGCTCCGTCACTGATTCTTTGGATCACTTCCCTTTCCCCGTTGCGTAGCCCCTCAACCTTTTCCTGGTCAATGGGTTGGTAGGTCCCGAACACGCTCAGTTTCTCCTCTCCCACAACCTGTGAATGGAGGGCGGGATTCTCTTTTTCAAGTTCCGTTTCGATGGCTTTGTCCTGAATATTTCCCAGGAATGCTGCCCCGATGACCCCGACGCTGAGCATCCCTACTCCACCTATCGCATTGATAGTAAGAGCACCCCCTCTGGGAAATCTCTCAGAGGCGACACCCAGCATGGTTGGCCAGAAAAACGCTTTTCCCAGACCATAAACCGTGGCAGCCAGAAATATGAGAATTCCCGCAGCCTTCGAAAGGAAAATGAGTCCCAGGGTGGCAATCGTACTGCTCACCGCCAACAAGCCAAGGGGCTTCAGCCTGTGAACGATCGGTCCGGCAAGGAATCTCAGTCCCATCATGAGAAATGCGGTATAGACCAGGACCCACCCCGGTTGGATTCCAATATCTTTTACAACGGGGGTGACCAATTCCGTTATCCAACTGTCAGTGCCCAGTTCAGTTGTGGCCAGGGGAATCATGATGAGAAGGAGGAAAATGAATATTGACCGCCCCACGTTTCGCGTGTAGGAGCCATAGGCAATAATCAGCACGAGCGACACAATGCTCTTTGCCGCCAAGGACCATTGAAATATCCGGCCGATTTCAGCAACCATGATAACCACGACGATAGCGGCTCCGACGACACCTGCCTCCTGGAGCATGGCCTTGTAGGGTATACCCGCCTTTACTCGTTCATGGACAGGAAACTCTGCACGGATCATCATCAGTCCATACATCAGCGCCGGAATTAAGACAAGTCCTACTTTCCATTTCCAGCCGAGTCCCGGCATCAAGATCAGTATGAGAAGTCCACCCAAAACCATTCCGCCGGGCCAGCCGGCATGAAGAATGTTCAGCCACTTCGTTTTTTCTTTTGAGTAAACAGTGGCAACAACGGGATTGATCACCGCCTCCACAGTGCCATTTCCCAGCGCCAGGATGAATGTGCCCAGGTAAAGCATCCAGTAGCCATTCGCGAGAATCGTAATGACCGCCGAAGCCACATGACATACCCACGCAAAAACCAGAGCCCTCCCGTAGCCAATCTTGTCAATCACAAGGCTGAACAGGATAATGCTTAAAGCAAAAGGCCACAATCCCACGCCAAGGAGCTCTCCTTTCTGAGTTTCGCTCAGATTGAACTCTGCGCCCCAGGCACCAATAACGTTTGCTCTAATAATAAACCCAAATGATGTGGCCACAAGTGCGATAAAGCACGTCCAGAAAAGCCACCTCTCTGCGGTGAAGCGACTGGCGACCGCGGGGTTGGAGGTTGAGTTAATCATGGTATCACCGTTCGGCTAGTGGAAGAATTGATCCAGGATATCATCCCTGAAAGTTTGGACTTGAAAAGAGAGTGCCAACCTTCAAATAAGTTAAGAGGTTGCGGCATCTCTGCAAACGGATAGTTGGAGAATCAGTTCTCAATGTGGCTCGTTCTTTGATTTCGATTTCTTTGCAAGTTTTTCATATTCCATTGGATGATCGTTCATCATCTCTTCCCCTGTGGTCCTCCCGTGCCACCACGAGAGGGAGCCGGGGAATCGTGAAGGCTTGAAATGGACGTTGTAGAAGTGCCAGACGAATAGGGCCACTGCTGCAAGGACAGCTTCATCCGCATGAATCTCAACCGCCAAAGTGTAGGTTAACCAGGGCAGATATCTCTCGGTGATCTCCGGGAACCAAAGAACAGTGCCCGTGCCGATCATGATCACACATCCCCAGTAAACTGCCCAGTAGTCAAACTTTTCATAGTAGGTGTAACGGTCAAATCGAGGCTTCACCTTACGGAGGCCCAGAAAGTACAACGAATTCTGACCTAAGTCTGTGAAATCCTTCCACCTGGGTAGCAGTTCGGCGAATTCACGGCGTCCTTCCCTCACAAAAATGAGGTACGTGAGATGCCACAATGAGACCATTATCAAAGCGATGGCTGCAATCAAGTGAATTTGTCGATATATGGTAATTCCTCCGAGCGCTCGAATTGTATCCTGGCTCCAGCGAATATCTCCAGGCGTACCAAGGGAAAACCACAAGGGTATCCCCGTGAGGATCAGAGCGATAACGCTCAGGAACAAAACGATATGTTGGATACGAAAGTGAAGACTGAATCGTTGAAAGGATTCGGTTTCCGTAGTTTTCTTATCCCTCGATGATCTCATATGTCCTCGCCGTCCTCTTTTCAGATATTCTTCGGTTCATCTCCTGTTTCTGCGAATGGTGCTTTGAATCAAATCTCCGAGGATATGAAGTCCCAGGAATCCCACCATGACGACGATGGCCCACTTGAAGAACCTTCTTACCTGCAGGCGCTGCGTCTCTTCGAGGCCCTGCATTTCGTGCATGAGTACGATCTGTCCGGCCTCTGTTTCAACCGGAGTTTGAATGTCCACCTTGCCAAAGAAGAAGGGAGCGTCGGTGGCGTGGCAATCTTCGCAACCTCGAACGCCCAGTGATTGAACGGCGGGTCCAACATCATGAGCATAGGCCCAGGAATAGGGCCGGGCAGAGCGATGATCCTCTGAAATAAGCCCACGGGAGCCTGCCAGGCGGTGGATCTTACCCCCGGTGACATAGACGGGAACGCCTGGGACCTTGGCGTGAGATTCAAGTTCCGACAGAACTGTGGCCATCTGCTCTTGGGATAGAACAGGGAGTGCTTCCGCACTGATGGGCTGATCGCCGGAGATAAGCTGTCCTGCGACAGACCAGACGACGTCGGGGATTATGGGGACCACGGAATCTCCGTCCAGAATAGCCCAGTAGGAAGGCCAGAATAGCTTATGCGGAGCGATTCTCCCATTTTCTTGTCGGACAAAAACGGGATACACAACATGTGGCAACACCCTGTCAGCTTTGTTAACTCCCTGGACACCGAGGGCATGGAGTCTGGAGGTTTTCACCCCTTGAATCTTCAGTTCAGGCCAGGGTCCGGAATGACAGGCGGTACAGGTGAGCTTTTCAAAATGAATCGAAGGAATACCGGGATGTTCCGGCTGGGGCGATCCCATTCTTCCAGAGATGGGTACCGTGGATAACTGATCCGGAAGGTGGCATCCCTCACACGACAAGGTTGCTGCGAAGGGGTTATTCTCGGATGAGAGTTCTCCTTCGTTCCCGCGCACCATCTTATGATCGAGTCCATTCCGGTGGCAATCGACGCAGGTCATACCGAGCGATAGGTGCACATCTTCATCCAGATGCCACTTCTCGGGACTTTCGGAACCTATTTCGCCGAGTGGTTTATTGGAATGGCAGAAGTAACATCGCTCGGCCGGGGCCTTGCGCACGATGTTGAAGAAAACTTTCCCTTTGGGATTGAAACGACTTCTGTCATATTCAATGGATGGAGGCACCAAACCTGGCCGATCCAAGAGTCCCCCCAGAAACGGATCCCAGGTGTCGGGCATATTCCTGGCTGAACCTTCCACCCAGGCGAAACCACTCGAGGCGGCGGCGGCCCAGCGAAAATTCTCCCGGGCTATTTGAGATGCATAATCCGACTGATCGTGTGACGGTTCAGCATCATGACAACTTAGACAATTGATCTCAAGGCGACCCGAGACTGTCCAGCGGAAAAAGAACTCAGGTGACTGAACTGCCTCCTCCTCGCCCACAGTTCCTCCCGGTAAATGGCGGCCGAACCGTTTCAGATAAAGCCACGGCACGAGGCCGATCTCTTGCGGTCTGAAAGTGCCGGGCCAGGGCCTGTAGGAGACAGGAATCTGCGTGGCTGTCTTCTGGTCCACAAAAATCCAGGGTTCTCCCGGGCGACCCGGAGCCACGTCGGGATCTGATGCATTGAAATGCCATCCCGAGCTTATTTTGTCATAGTCATGACAGTCAGCCCCGCAGGTCTCACGGGTGGAAAACGGCATTAGTGGCTCGTCATCAGGTAGAACTACGGAGCCATTTTCATCATACAGGTGGATGAGGTGAACCGGAATGGAGCGACTACCGTCACTCACATCGCCAATCAATTCTTCCTGTGCCCGGAGTTGAAGAGAGAAGATTATGAAAGCCGCGACCGAGGGATAGGAGAAACCGCGCTTGTGGAAAAACGTCTTTCTTATTTCCGCATGAAAACCCATCTGTTAGCCGATGGAGATCAAATCTTGAAATCGTCAGGATTGAATTCAACTTTCATTCCAGCGTCCAGAGCTTCGTGGATTTTCAATACTGTGACAGCCGTCTCGTAACCCACATCTTCGGGACAATTGAGGTTCGCCCTCCCCCGAATGGCATCGAAGAAATTCTCCAGGTGGGGTTTGTGATAGGGTTCATTGAAGTCAACTGCCAGTTTGTGTTCAGGAGGAGCCATGGTCTCTCTCACGTCTATGATGGCGCCCGTTTGTACCGTTTCTTTCTCCTCGACTGGTGCCTTCAGATAGCCCCTCTCAATCCATTTTGTCCAGTCAGGTGAAGATGGCTCACGGTAAATCCCTTCTCTTCCTGCAGCCTCTGATATGAGCAGGGTACCCTGGTCTCCCATGAAATGCTCATAATATCCTTCACTGCTATTGGAGTTTATGGTTTGATAGAAGGCCTTCACAGCTCCCTGATTAGGTTCATACTCATAGATAACCATAACGGTGTCATCCCACTGATGCGTTTTCGTGTCATAGTAATAGTTGCCGCCACTGGCAAGAACAGATCTTGGGGGCGTTTCCAGGAACCAGTTGAAAATGTCAATCTGGTGCGAGCCCAAATCGACCACGGGCCCACCTCCCAGGTGACGGTACCAACGCCAGTTTCGGAATTCATGCATGGACTCGTAGCCATACCTTTCCAGAGTTGCCTGGTCGATGGCCGCTTTCTTGGGCCAGCCAAGGTCCGGTTGGGCGGAGCGATTCCATTGCCCACTGATGGTAGTGATCTTGCCCAGGATTCTGGCTTCCTTTATGAGCTTATGATAACAGTGAAGGTATCTCGGGTTGCTTCGACGTTGATGTCCAATCTGGAGATGCCTCCCCGTCTGTCGTGCAGTCTGAACCATTCTCCGTGCACCGTCAACCGTTTTGGACATTTCCTTTTCGCAATACACATGAAGACCGGCTCTCAAACAATGAACCGTTTGGTCAGCATGCCAGAAATCGGGCGTGGCAATAATGACTGCATCAAGATCGTTTTCCTTGTCCAGCATTTCTCTGTAGTCGACATATTCGCCCACGTTATGACCGTATTTTCTCAGCAGGCCGGAAGCCCTTTTGAGATTGTATGCTTCCCAGATATCGCACACAGCCTTGAAACGTATTCCCGACGTCTTCAGGCACGCGTTTAGAAGAATCTGGCCTTGTGCTCCAACTCCAAGCAAGGCAATATTCAAATCGTTAGAATTTCCCATGCGAACACGGGCAATACTTTTTGGTGCCAACACCAGCCCTGCCCCTGCTGCCGTTGTCATTCGTAGAAAACTTCGCCGGTCCACCTGTTTTTCTTTGTCACGTTTTTTCTCGTTCACTCCGGCCATATCACCTCCTGTTTTCTTGATCCGCTGCGGGTTGACCACTGTTCGCACTGAAAGATGCCGGATGTATCACCCGGTGACTGCAGAGCTTTGACTTCAAACCTAACCTATGACGATTGAGTGGTTACGCGGGGACGCCACAGACTATAATGTCCACCCGTCGCGGTATTCCCGGTGTACGAGTTCGTTAGCGTCAGGTACGTTCATGATTTCCATTTTCTCACCATCCCACTGCAGTTTCTGCCCCGTTTTGATCGCAATATTCCCGAGCAATACCATTTCGGTTAATGGTCCTGAAATGGAGAAATTCGAACTCGCCTCTTTTCCTCCCTTGCATGCCTCAATCCATTCCTCGTGAATCCCCTGAACCCGGGGAATGGTTTTTGGTGGCAGTGTGTACTCCTGCATTTTTGTTTCCGGGATAAGACGTGGATTCAACCCGTACGTTCCGCACATGAGTTTCCCTCTATCTCCCACGAAAATTACCCCACCACCGGAGTCGCCCATCCGTCTGCCTTCTTCAAGTTCTTCAGGTCGTGGTGGCAACAGACCGCCGGAATACCAGGTCAGCTTAACGGGGGGCTTTTCGTCACGGGCTGGAAAGCTGTATCGAACGACGGCGGCGTGAGGATATGTCTCCTCATTGAGTGGCGTTGAACTCGCTTCGACACCAGTGGGATGGCTCAGTTTGAGAGCCCAGAAAGGCGAGTCAATAATATGACATCCCATATCACCCAGTGCCCCCGTGCCGAAATCTCCCCATCCCCGCCACTTGAATGGTGCGTAGGCGGGGTGATATGGTCGGAATGGGGCAGGACCGAGCCACAGATCCCAGTCGATGGTGGCGGGAGTGGGAGGAGATTCCTTGGGCCTCGGAATCCCCTGAGGCCAAATGGGTCGGTTCGTCCATGTATGGACTTCACGCACCGGGCCTATTGCACCGTCCCAGATCCATTCACAGATGAGACGGTTGCCCTCCCCGGCATGCCCCTGGTTGCCCATCTGACTGGCAATCCCGGCTTCATGGGCAGCCTCGGCAAGCTTTCGAGCTTCATATACTGTGTGGGTCAATGGCTTCTGGCAAAAGACATGCTTGCCCAACTGAATCGCCATCATGGCAATCACAGCATGGGTATGATCGGGCGTCGCAATGACGACCGCATCAACCCCTTTCTCATTTTCCAGTAATCTTCGAAAATCCCGGTACCTTTCGGCATCGGGATATGTCTCGAATACTTCAGCAGCGTAGCCGTCATCCACATCGCAGAGAGCCACGATGTTCTCACTGGTCAGGGAGGCTATGTTGTTTCTTCCCATCCCCCCGAAACCGATGGCGGCGATATTGAGCCTGTCGCTGGGTGGTGTGGAACCGCTCCCGCCCAGCACAGACCGGGGGACGATCATGAACGCAGCAGCAGCCGCCGTCCCCGTCAGGAAATCCCGCCGTGACATGAGCCGCCGACCATCTTTCCGAACTATCCCCCCCCCTCTGTCTCTGTTCTTCTCAGTTTTGGAATCTTTTTTCATGACGTCTGAAATCTAACAAAGAACTGCAATTCTACCCATTCCTTTGATGACAGATGATCACTCGCCGATCTCTTCCAGCCAGACATTGCGGTACCGCACCCGGTTTCCGTGATCCTGGAAGAAAATTCCTCCCGCCTGGGAAATGTCACTGTCCACTTCTCCACCCGTCGGAAAGTCTACTTCCACATCTTTGTGTATTTCCACTCCGTTGTGGAGGACCGTCACGGTGGCGCTCCTGATTTTCTTTTTGTTGGAGTCAAAGCGTGGAGAGCGGAAAGAGATATCGTAGGTTTGCCATTGAAGTGGAGGGGCACACATATTGATACGGGGATTCGCCACCTTGTAAATTCCCCCGCATTCATTGTCCCGCCCTTCAAGGCCGTAACTGTCCAAAACCTGAATCTCGTACCGTCCCTGGAGATAGACGCCGCTGTTCCCCCGGTCCTGTCCCCGGGCTTCGGGCATAAAGGGAGTCCGGAATTCGACGTGGAGCCGGAAATCAGTGAATTTCCTCCTGGTAACGATTGAGCCCGAGCCTGGTTTGACTTCCATCGCACCATCAACAAGCCTCCACTGAACCCGTTTTTTTCTGAGATTGTTCAGGATGCGGTTGAGGAGACCTCGTGAGGATGGAAGTTGCTCCCATTCCAGGAAATCGGTGCCGTCAAATAATGTGATGGCTTCTTCCGATGTTTTTGCCCCCAGGGTGGCGGAGAGACGTTTGACTTTTTCCATCTGAAATACGCCCGCTTCGCCGCTCCCGGACTTGAGAGAACCACTGAATTGTTCTTGCCGAATGCTGCCCGTCAATTCGAGTCCGGTGTACTCCCCCTGCTCGATGATTCCTCCAAATACCACCGCATCGTCTTTCTCCTCACCATCGAGTATGGCACCCAGCTCTTCCCACTCCCCGAACACTCGAGACACCCTGGCTCTGTACTCTCCGTTACCCATAGCGACAACCTGGGCGGCCAGTGGTGCTTCTGTGCCGTCATTCATCGAAGAGTAGCCCTCATAATCGCCCATCACCGCAACCGGATCTTCAGCCGCCACACGTCGGAGTGATTCCTGATCCCACGGGTCTCTTGCCTCGTGCGAGGGGGTTAGTAGCGTAAAGGTGGCGGCAAGGGCAATCATGGAGCGGTGGCTTCTCATTCTCATGGTTGATCATACCTCCTTACTTTGGTTTGCTTCGGGGACGGTCTGAGAATTTCGCAAATAACACATTGTTCGCCACCACAGTCCGGAGGGCACGGTCCGCACTTCGAGAGTGGGTACGGCATCCCATCTGAATCCGGACCTCACGATCGCTCAAAAGATGCGTCAAATGCAACCGCAGAGGGAGTGAAGTCGATTTCTCTGGCAAATTCACACGCCTCTCTGGCCCCGTGCTCACGGTCCATCCCGCTGTCTTCCCATTCCACGGAGAGCGGTCCTGAATATCCCAGGCTGTTGAGTCTACGTATAATTTCTTCGAAATTGATGCTGCCGCGACCCAGGGAGCGAAAATCCCAGCCCCTATTGGGATCACCGAAATTCAGGTGCGATCCGAGAATACTCGTTCTGCCGTTCAGTTGCAGTTCCGCGTCCTTCAGATGAACATGATAAATCCTATCGGGAAATTCCGAGAGAAAGAAGAGAGGGTCGATCATTTGCCAGTGGAAGTGACTCGGATCGAAGTTGAATCCAAAGGATTTGCGGTTCTCCAGGGACTCCAGGGCTCTACGTGCCGTAATTATGTCAAAGGCGATCTCAGTTGGGTGAACTTCCAGGGCGAACCGCACACCACATTCCTCAAATACATCGAGTATAGGATTCCACATCTTCGCGAAAAATGAAAATCCCTCCCCAATCGTGTTCTCCTCCAGAGGGGGAAAAGAGTAGATCAGATGCCAGATGGAAGATCCGGTGAAACCGTTGACCGTCCCGATTCCGAGGTTTTGGGCAGCCTTGGCTGTCTTCTTCATTGTTTCAACGGCCCACTGCCGCTTTTTCTCAGGATCTCCTGCATACGCCTTCGGCGCGAGGGCGTCGGACCGACCGTCGTTGTTCGGGTCACAGACCAACTGTCCCGCAAGATGGTTACTGATGGCATAAAGCTTCAGATTGTTTTCCCTCAGTATTTCGAGTTGCCTTTTGCAGTAATCCACATCCGCTGCTGCCTTTTCCACTTCCAGATGGTCTCCCCAGCATGCCAGTTCCAGACCATCATATCCCCAATCTGCCGCCTTTTTCGCTAACTCCTTCAGCGGTACATCTGCAAACTGCCCCGTGAAAAGGGTTATGGGTCTAGTCATTTGTCGTTCCCCTTTCGTTCACCGTTTGGTTGACTGAAATCTCCGCTCAAAAGGTGAAGCCTTTCGCCGCCTCTTTTCACTTTTCCACTGCGGTCCATTTTTTCTCACTTTTCGAGCTGGCGAGAACGGCCTCAATGAATTGGATGCTCCTGACACCATCCTCAACGGACGGGAAATCAAGGGCAAGTTCGTCAGGTTCCACTCCTTCAAGCTGTGCCAGGAGCGTTTCGGCGAAGTTGCGGTATATATTGGCGAATGCCTCGATGTAACCTTCAGGGTGACCGGATGGAAGGCGTGTGGCTCGAGCCGCTCCTGGACTGATCCGGTGGACATATTCGTTCCCGCGGGACCAAGTTTGTGCGGGTCCGTCGAGCTCCTTGACCTTAAGGTGATCGGGATGTTCCTGGTGCCACTCCACACTCTTCTTTTCGCCATACACCCGAATGGCCAGATCGTTCTCTTCTCCCACGGAAATCTGGCTTGTGTGCAAGACGCCCTTTGCTCCACTGTCGAATCTCAGAAGACAGTTCCCATCATCATCCAATCTGCGGTCTTCCACGAAAGTGGTGAGATCTGCACAGACGTGGGTAATCTTGAGTCCAGTAACGTATTCTGTCAGATTTCCGGCGTGAGTACCGATGTCACCCATGCATCCCGACGGCCCGCTCTGCTCCGGATCCGTTCTCCAGGCGGCCTGCTTATTCCCTGTCTGTTCCAGCGGAGTGGAAAGCCATCCCTGAGGGTACGTCACCACTGCTTTCCGAATCTTGCCTATTTCTCTTCTACGAATCAGATCCCTTGCCAGCTTCACCATGGGATAGCCGGTATAGTTGTGTGTCACGGCAAACAGTCTCAGGGATTCCTCCACAATTCCTCTCAGCTCTTTTGCCTCTTGTACACTCACCGTCATGGGTTTGTCACACACCACATGAAAGCCCTTTTTCAGAAAGTCGCGAGCGACAGGAAAATGAAGATTATTGGGAGTCACGATCGAGACGAAATCTATCCGGATTCCTTCGGGCAGCCTGCTTTCCTTCTCAATCATCTCAATGTAGTTCCCGTAGGCTCGACCGCCCTCGAGAAAAAGCTCCCGGGCCATCGGTTTTGACTTTTCAGGGTCTCTGCTAAACGCCCCGGCTACCAAATCTATCTTGCCATTCATGAGTGCTGCTTTTCGGTGGACGTCTCCTATGAATGCTCCGGGGCCACCGCCCACCATTCCCATTTTCAACTTCCGTTCAATTCTCATCCTTCCCCCTGAATGACGTATGGTTTTCGTCTGGATTTGATGTTCGAGAGGGCTTGAGGATGTTTCTTTTCATCAGAATGTCCTTGTTTCCGAGAAAACCCCCTTTAACATTAAGCAATTTGTGACATCCCAACAACCGAATATGCAGGCCTCTTTTCACTGGGCAGCAGCCAATTTCGGAGGTATCCATATGAATCTGATTGAGCTGCCAGTTACATTGGGGCGAAATGGATTGACTTTCAGACGGACGAGAGGTAAAATTTCTGGCTAAAAAGCAAAGAGAGTTTTCATGACAGGCAAGCTGTTTTTCATCCTGAGCGCTGTTTTTTTTATCTTGTGGATAGTCACGACTTCTGGCTCGCAGGTTCCCTTTTTTGGGAAGCTGGGACATCTGCCGGGTGACATCCAGATTCAGAGGGACAACTTTTCTTTGTACCTTCCCATTGGCTCATCTATACTTGTGAGCGTAGTTCTCACGTTTTTGCTCCGGTTGTTCTCCAGATTCTGAGCCATGCTTGAGAAAGTCCAGCCCCGCGTAGACTTTATCAGAGTTGAGCACGAGATGCTCGATTTCTGGAGAAGCGAGAAGATTTTTCGGGCGCGAATGACGGCCAACCAGGGAAATCGAAAATGGTCTTTCATTGATGGCCCCATCACGGCTAACAATCCCATGGGAGTTCACCATGCGTGGGGGAGGACGTACAAGGACATTTTTCAGCGCTTTCATGCAATGAAGGGCTATGATCAGAGGTATCAGAACGGATTTGACTGCCAGGGTCTGTGGGTTGAGGTTGAGGTGGAAAAGGAGCTTGGGTTCAAGTCCAAGACAGACATTGAGGAATTTGGCATTGAGAACTTCGTGAACGCCTGCAAAGACCGAGTGGACCGATTCTCGAAGATTCAGACAGATCAATCGATACGACTTGGATACTGGATGGACTGGGAGAACTCATACTACACGATGTCCGATGAGAATAATTACACGATCTGGAGTTTTCTCAAGCAATGCCATAAGAAGGGCTGGATTTACAAGGGGAACGATGTGTTGCCCTGGTGTATCGATTGCGGTGCTGCGTTGAGTGAACACGAGATCGCCACGGAAGGGTATGCGGAGAGAAGACATCTCTCTCTTTATGTTCGTTTCCCTCTGAAGGATGCCAAAAATGAATCATTATTGATCTGGACGACGACTCCCTGGACGCTTTCGTCCAATGTTGCTGCCGCCGTGCATCCGGAAATGACTTACGTAAAGGTGGAGCAGGGGGATGAAATCCTTTACCTCTCTGAAAGTCGAATCCACGTTCTGGAAAGTAAGGGGAAATATCGTGTTGTGGACAGGATGAAGGGAGTGGACCTTCTGGGAACAGTTTATCTGGGCCCGTTCGATGATTTCCAGGCACTTGAGGGTGTTCAACATTCCGTTCTGTCGTGGGATGAAGTGAACGCCGACGAAGGGACGGGAATTGTCCACGTAGCCCCCGGATGCGGTCATGAAGATTTGCTGATTGCTCAGGAATCCGGGTTGCCTGTTGTAGCTCCCCTTGATCAATTTGGAGATTTTATCGATGGTTTTGGCTGGCTTTCGGGCAAAAGCGTGAGAGATGTGGGAAAAGAGATTGTTGAAGCATTGGAGAAGGGTGATCAGCTCTACAGGCAGGAGTATTATACCCACCGGTATCCCATCTGCTGGCGCCACAAGACAGATCTTGTATTCCGACTTGTGGATGAATGGTTCATTTCCATGGATGAATTCCGGCATGACATAATGGCAGTAGCGAAGGAGATTCGATGGATTCCGGAGTGGGGTCTTGCCAGTGAGCTGGACTGGTTGAGGAACATGGACGACTGGATGATTTCCAAGAAGAGATATTGGGGTCTATCACTTCCCATTTACGAATGTGAGGAGTGCGGTCATCTGATTGTCATCGGTAGTAAGGAAGAGCTTCAAGAACGAGCCGTTGAAGGATGGGACGAATTTGAGGGCCATTCTCCTCACCGGCCGTGGGTCGATGCTGTGAAGATCCGGTGCGAAGATTGCGGAGCAACCGTTTCGCGCATTCCCGATGTAGGGAACCCGTGGCTGGACGCAGGTATTGTCCCCTACTCGACTCTTCACTATGTCACCGATCGGGACTATTGGAAGGAGTGGTTCCCTGCAGATTTCATTACCGAAAATCTCGCGGGGCAGTTTCGGAACTGGTTTTATTCACTCCTCGCCATGAGTGCCGCTCTGGAGCAGAAGCCTCCTTTCAAGACGGTTCTTGGCCACGCTCTTGTCAAGGATGAACACGGTCGCGATATGCACAAAAGTTCGGGGAATGCCATCTGGTTCGACGACGCGGCGGAGCAGATGGGAGTGGACGTGATGAGATGGATGTTTGCGGAGCAGAATCCGGAACAGAATCTGCGTTTTGGATACGGATCGGCAAAGGAAATCAGAAAACGGCTCATTACGCTGTGGAATGTCTATTCCTTCTTCGTCACGTACGCCCGTCTGGACCGATTCGATCCCAATGAGCCTGATGTGGATCAGTTTACAGAGCTTGATCGGTGGATTACTGCGCGCATGAACAGACTGATCCAGGTAGCTGACAATTCCTATAAATCATTTCGCGTTGACCGATTCATGAAACAAGTAGACAGGTTTCTGAACGATCTGTCGAACTGGTATGTGAGACGAAACCGGCGTCGTTTCTGGAAAAGTGAGAATGACAGTGACAAAAATGCAGCCTATTTTACGCTCTATGACGTTGTGAAGAGACTCATTATGATTCTGGCCCCGGTTCTCCCCTTTGTTACCGAAAAAATCTATCAGAATCTCATCCGGAATCTTGAAACATCGGCACCGAAAAGTGTTCATCTATGCGATTTCCCCCCTGTGGAAGAATCTCTCATCGATGATGACATTATCCGTGAGATTGATACCGTGGTAAAGATCGTTGAGCTTGGCCGGTATGCACGCAATAAGGCAAACTTGAAGGTCAGGCAACCCCTGGCAAAACTCCAGTATGCGACCGATGACAAGAACATTGCCGAGGCCATCCACCGGAACAAGGATCAGATTCTGGAGGAACTCAACGTGAAGGAAGTGGAACAGGTGGAATCGGTACACGAGCTGATCCGGTTCAGCATCAAGCCAAACCTTGCTGTTCTTGGCAAGAGGCTTGGAAGCGATCTGAATCAGGTGCGGGAAATGTTGGAGGACTTGTCGTACGAGGAGATTCAGGAAGAACTTGAGAAACATGACGGTTTTACACTATCGAACAACGGAAAAAGCTATCGGTTTTCGAAAGACGAAATTGTCGTGGAAACGACGCCCCATGATGGGAAATCGGCGGTCAGCGAATCATCGATGACCGTGGCGGTTACCACCGAACTGACCCCCCACCTGATTCAAGAAGGTCTCGTAAGAGATATGATCAGGCAGGTGCAGAACATGCGAAAAGAGGCCAATTTCGAGGTGGAAGATCGAATCGCCGTGACCTGTGAGCTAACGGAAGAATCGAAATCGGCCTTAGAGGCATTCGAGGACTATTTCCGCGATGAAGTGCTTGCAGCGGAGCTCCGGGTAGGAAATGTATCCGGTGAGTACACCAAGGAGATTATGGTGGGCGGTGAGAAGATGGCTATCGGTATTGAGAGAATCCCCAACAACTAGACCCACGAAAGGCAGACATGGCTAAGAAAAAACTTACCAAAGCGAAACTCAATCATTTCAAGACAATAATCCTAGAGAAACAAGAAAAGGCTCTTGCAGAGATGGGATATATTCGAAAGAGCTCCCTTGACGATACGGGAAACCTGGACAAGACAGCCAGTGACTCCACCTACGCTTACCACATGGCCGATGTTGGCACGGATTCCCAGGAGAGGGAAAAATCATTTCTATGGTACACGCGTGAGAACAACTTTATTCGCCACCTCGATAATGCGCTGGAACGAATCAGACAGGGGACATACGGCTTCTGCGTCGAGTGTGGCAACCCGATTATGGAAGAACGATTGGAGGAAGTTCCGCATACCCAACATTGCGTAAACTGTAAGAATCATCAGAATCGCTAAGTTGTTCAGGCCTCTCGTCTATTCTGCCTTCGTAGTCAGCATTGATCAACTGGCAAAACATCTTGTCCGATCACGCATGTCCGTCCACGAATCGATTCCTGTTCTGGGCAACTTTTTCCACCTCACCTACGTAGAAAACTCAGGAGCAGCATTTGGCATAAACTTTCAGGGTGGTCCCGTAGTTTTCACGGTGGCGGCCCTCATGGCGACCGTCCTGGTTATCTGGTACTTGTGGAAATTGCGTGAGAAGGGCTTTGCCCTGAAACTGTCCCTTGCACTCATTTTGGGTGGTGCGGTAGGAAACCTTGCTGACAGATTGCTTTTCGGCAAGGTCGTTGATTTCTTTGATTTCGGAATCGGAGGCTACCACTGGCCCGTATTCAACGTAGCCGATTCAGCGGTGACTGTTGGCATGTTTATTTTCCTTTTTCGATCCCTTTCTGGCGCCACGGGTCCCCAGAAAGGTACTGCCGCGTTAAATGCCGATTCTTGACCTGACAGCCCATCTCTCCAAGGTCCGCCTGGACAAATATCTTGCCGATGAAATTGAGGTGCTTTCACGGTCGAAAGCCAGAGAATGCATCGAATCCGATAATGTTTCCGTCGACGGGAAACGAGAAAAGCCGAGTTATATGCTGAAGGGTGGAGAGTCGATCCGGATTGAATTGCCCGTGGAGCCTCCGTTAGCCGTTGAAGGTGAGAATATTCCCCTGGATATTATTCATGAGGACGATGAACTTATCGTTATCAATAAGCCGGCCGGTCTTGTCGTTCACCCGGGGGCGGGGAACATTCAAGGCACTCTGGTAAATGCCCTGGTTTATCATTTTACCAGACTATCTTCCGTTCATGGTGACAGGCGTCCCGGAATCGTACATCGCCTGGATAAGGATACATCGGGAGTCCTTGTGGTAGCAAAAACAGATCAGTCGCATATGCACGTAGCGAAGCAATTCAGTTCGCACTCGGTTGAGAAAACCTATTGGGGAGTGGTGTGGGGAAAGTTTGACAGAAACGAAGGTGTTGTGGAAGGTCCCATAACCCGTCATCCCCGGGACCGGAAAAAGTTCGCGGTGGTGGAATATGGGAGACGGGCCGTCACCCGATACTGGGTGGAAAGGGAGTTTGACACTCTTACCCTCGTTGGACTGATGCCCGTAACAGGTCGTACTCATCAGCTGCGAGTTCACATGGCGCATGTTGGCCATCCCGTTTTCGCCGATGAGATCTATGGTGGTGGGAAATCCCGGCTGAAGGGATATTCCCCCCATCAAAGGGATTTCCTTATTTCCCTCTATTCTTCGATCCAGAGGCAAGCTCTGCACGCCCTGAGCATAACAGTGGTTCATCCGAAATCCCGCAAAGGAATGACCTTCGAAGCCCCCGTCCCCGCCGATTTTCAAACAGTGATTGACACATTGGAACGACGGCATGGATGAAGAAAAATGGGAAATCGTTAGACAATTCCTGGATTATCTCGAAAAGGAGAGGCATTACTCACCCCATACTGTCAAGGCTTATGGCAACGACCTGCACCGGTTCGTGGAATTTCTTGAAGTTCCGGATTTTTCAAGGGTTGACCGAAACGTGGTTACGAAATTCTTGAGCGAGGAGTTGATCAAAAAAGGGTACGAGAAGCACTCCAGGGATGGAAAGACCATTAAGAAGGGGTACGACTCACGGTCAATCGCGCGAAAAGTCGCTACGTTGAAATCCTTTTTCAAGTATCTCCTCAGGGCTGAAATCATCCCTGTCAACCCCATTTCATCCCTCAGAATCCCCAGGACGTCGAAGAAACTGCCAGATTATTTGGAAAGAAAGGTGGTAGAAGAATTGCTCAAAATGCCCATCGATCGTCCTCTGAAAAATCGAAAATCGTGGGAGGCAGAGAGGGACAAGGCCATTCTTGAAATCTTCTACAGCACGGGGATGCGTCTGAACGAGCTCGTTACCCTCTCCATGGATGACATGGACATGTCTGGAAACCTGGTGAAGGTTACGGGGAAAGGTGGCAGGGAGAGGATTATTCCGTTCGGGGACACCGCCAAAAAGGCGGTTCTGGCTTACCTCGCCAAGTCGGGAAGATCGGACACAGGTAGGAAAGGAAAAGTGACATCCCATGGGGCGAGTCCAGGGGATCCTCTTTTCATCTCCAGCAGCGGCAAGAGAATTTCAGCCAGGACCATTGACGACAGGTTGAGGAGATACTTCAGGAAGCTGTCGGGATCAACGGGTTTCAGTCCCCATCGACTGAGGCATACATTTGCCACACACCTGCTCGATGCGGGCATGGATATACGAGCGGTGAAGGAACTCCTGGGTCATGCCAGCCTTTCTACTACCCAGGGCTATACCCATCTTCAGGTAGAGCAAATGAAAAAGGTATTTGATCAGGCACATCCGCACGCCTAGCCGAGGAAAAAGGATGGATCTCACATATCTCGGGCTGTCGGGACAAAAGAATTTAAGCCGGAACGTGATTCCGGAGGTACTGATTGAAACGGCCCTGAAGCGGGGGGAGGGCGAACTGGGAATGCAGGGTGCTTTGATGGTGGATACGGGAAAGTACACGGGTCGCTCCCCAAAAGACAGGTTCCTTGTAGATGAACCGACGACCTCTCCCAATATCTGGTGGGGCTCAGTCAATCAACCGGTTTCCCAGAAGGTGTTTGATCTT
The DNA here is from genome assembly GCA_036476315.1 of Candidatus Neomarinimicrobiota bacterium. Lineage (NCBI taxonomy): Bacteria > Pseudomonadati > Fidelibacterota > Fidelibacterota bacterium. The sequence continues at coordinate 81,201 of JAZGBI010000008.1, forward strand.
CTGTATGGCAAAATCATCGATTATTACAACAGGAACGAGGACGGTCTGGGTGCTTTCGTATTTGATGGGTTGAGTGGTGCGGAACCGGAAACCTCGCTTCCTGTCAGATTTATCGCCAAGAAGGCCTGGCAGGCGATCTTCGTTAACAACATGTTCATCAGACCAACCCGGGAGGAACTTGGGGAATTTGCACCCGAGTTTACGATAATCAATGCTTCACCGATTATCGATGAAGAATGGAGGAAACATGGATTGCATTCGGAAACTTTTATCATATTTGATCTGAAGCGGAGTATAGGAATTATTGGCGGTTCCGAGTACGGCGGAGAAATGAAAAAGGGGATCTTTTCAATAATGAATTACTATTTGCCGCTGAAAGGGATACTCACTATGCATTGCGCCGCCAACGTGGATCTGAACGGTGACGAGTCCGCCCTGTTTTTCGGTCTGTCTGGCACTGGAAAAACAACCCTTTCCACCGATCAGGACCGTCTGCTTGTCGGTGACGATGAACACGGTTGGTCGGACTCGGGGGTATTCAATCTTGAAGGAGGGTGCTATGCCAAGGCGATCAATCTCAGCAAGGAGGCTGAACCGGGAATTTGGAATGCCATCAGTCACGGGGCCCTTCTGGAGAACCTGGTTTATGATAAGAAGACAAGACAGATCGATTTCTCTAACGCCAGCAAGACGGAGAATACACGCATCTGCTATCCCCTCAATCACATAGAGGCTTCCCTCTATTCCAAGGGCAAACCGAGCAGAGCGGACCATCCGAAAAGAATTCTCTTCCTTTCGTGCGATGCCTATGGCATACTCCCGCCAGTGGCACGGTTGACACCTGAACAGGCTATGTATCATTTCATCAGCGGGTATACGGCCAAGGTAGCCGGTACAGAAAGGGGAATAACGGAACCCCAGGCGACTTTCTCTCCCTGTTTTGGAGGACCGTTCTTAACTCTTCACCCCACGGTCTATGCCGAACTGTTCAGGAGAAAAATAAAGAAGCATGGGACCAAAGTGTACCTGGTCAACACGGGCTGGAGCGGGGGATCGGCGGTATCAGGTGCCAGTCGAATGCCCATAGGGGCGACAAGGCGCATGGTTACAGCCATATTGACGGGAGAAATTGAAGAGGCAGAGTTTGTCAAGGAGCCGGTCTTTGGTCTCGATGTTCCCACGGCGATTGGTGGAGTGGACGGCACCGTTCTCATGCCCCGGAGCACCTGGCCTGATGTAGATTCCTATGACAGGACGGCCCGAAAGCTGGCTGACAAGTTCAAAAACAACTTCACCCTTTATGGAGACGAGGAACCGTCGTTGGAGGCCGCTGGTCCTCAAATCTGAGTCTGGCGGGAGATCTCCATCATGATCTGGTCGGTTGCATCGCGAATTCTTTTGACTGCATCAGTCTTGGAAGTCGATATCACGGGAAGAGATACCAGAAAGGTGAGTCTATGATCATAGAGATTACCGTGCGCCACTTCAATCCAGCGGAAAACGTTCGTGAGTATGCTCTGAAGAAAGTGAACAAGATCCATAAATATTTTCCGAAACCTATTAGCTGTCATGTAATTCTTACCCATGAGAGCAACGGGTACACCACGGACATCACCCTTGCCGTGTCGGGGAAAAAACTCTTTGTGAGCGAAACAAGCGACGATCTGTTCAAATCGATAGACGGTGCAGTGGACAAGTCGATAGCCCGCGCGCTGAAATTCAAGAGCACTCGGTACGCACATAAATAGCCTGCACCTGAATCTGTCCCGAGTCCCGGACAACCTCTCATTTTGAAACCCATGAGAAATTCGAAGTAGGCGGTGAAAGTTATCATCCCCGTCGCTGGACGGGGCACGCGACTTCTTCCCTTTACCCAATCAAGGCAGAAATGTCTCCTGCCGGTGGCGGGCAAACCTGTCATTGACCATATTCTTCCTCCCTTGATTGAACAAGGATTCGACGAGATCATTCTCGTGACGGGCTATCTGGAGGACCAGATAAGGGAGTACACAAGAAAGTATGATGCTTCCTTCCGCTTCGTTCGACAGGAAGAGCCCCTGGGACTTGGACACGCGGTCTACCAGGGTCTTGAGAACCGTGACGATCCTGTGCTGATCCAACTGGGTGACGTAATCTATCATCACGATTTCTCCAGCTTTTGCACTACCGATCACCACAGAATTGCCGTGGACAGAGTGCCCGATCCAGAACGGTTTGGCATCGTTTCCGTCGAAGGTGGCCGGGTTATGCGGGTCTGGGAAAAACCTGAAAATCCCCCATCCAATCTGGCGGTAATCGGTCTTTACTACCTTTCGAACCAGCGGCCACTCTGGGAGGCGTTGACGTATCTGATTGATCATAATATTACGACAAAGGGGGAGATACAGTTGGCTGACGCTTTCCAGGAATTGATTGACTCGAAAGAAGTTGTCACGGTTGATTTCCTGCCGAACTGGTATGATTGTGGTATACCGGAGACATTTCTTTCATCCAACAAGGCTCTTCTCACCTCATCCGGATTATCCATCGAGGGGTCAACCATTATTGAGCCCGTAAGCATCGGTTCCGGTTGCCATATTGAAAGTAGCACCGTTGGTCCCTTCGTAACCATTATGGACGACTGCCAGGTCGTCAATTCCAGGTTGGACGATACCATCGTGCTATGGGATTCGGAGATCAGGGATGCCACAGTATCTCACGCAATCGTGGGAAACGGCCACCGATTGCCCTGACGGGAATATTCTGTTGTATTTCCTGAGACAAGTGAGCTAACTTAACTTTTAGTGATCGTTATTCCTGGAGTGGAGGAGAAGAGGTGAGGCGGAGAATTTTTACATCCGAATCCGTGACGGAAGGTCATCCGGATAAAATCTGTGATCAGATTTCAGATTCCATTCTCGATGACATCATCCGGCAGGATCCGGAAGCGAGGGTAGCTTGCGAGGTGTTGACCACTACCGGTTTGGTCCTCGTGGCAGGGGAAATCACCACGAGCTGCTATTCGGATATTCCCAACGTGGTTCGATCTACCCTGAGGGATATTGGGTATACGGATCCTGAATTCGGTCTCGATTATCAGGATTGCTCTGTTCTTATATCCGTGCATGAGCAGAGTGGCAACATTGCCGCAGGTGTAGATGAGAGCGAGGGTCATGAGCAGGGGGCCGGTGATCAAGGATTGATGTTCGGCTACGCTTGCAGCGAAACGGACGTCCTAATGCCCCTTCCCATACATCTGGCCCACGCGCTGGCGAGGCGGTTGGCACAGGTTCGTAAGGAGGGCATTCTGCCATGGGTCCGACCCGACGGAAAAACTCAGGTGTCGGTCCTGTATGAAGATTCAAAACCTGTGAGCGTCGAGAAGGTTGTCATCGCCGTTCAGCACGACCCTGCTATTCCCGTCGAGGAGATCCATTCCGAAATAGAGCAGAAAGTAATCCTGCCTGTCTGCGGGAGTTGGGCGCATGACCGGACCGAGTATTTCATCAATTCCACAGGCATTTTTGAGAAGGGGGGACCGGAAGCCGACACGGGGCTCACGGGCCGGAAAATTATTGTCGACACGTACGGCGGAATGGGTCGCCACGGAGGGGGCTGTTTTTCCGGAAAGGACCCGAGCAAAGTCGACCGTTCGGCCTCATACATGGCAAGATACATTGCGAAAAACATTGTTGCTTCGGGTCTTGCGGACCGGTGTGAAATCCAGTTTGCCTATTCCATCGGCGAAGCCAAACCTGTCGGTCTATTTGTGGATAGCTTCGGGACCGGGAAGATACCCGATAGGAAGCTGGTAGAGATCACCAAGGAACATTTCCCGGCAACCCCGAAGGAGATCATCGAGTATCTGGATCTCAAAAGGCCCATTTACCGGAAAACGGCGGCCTACGGTCATTTCGGAAGGGAAGAGGAAGGTTTCACCTGGGAAAAACTGGACAAGGTTGAGGAACTCAAGCGGTACTCGAAAGGGAAGTAATGACTATGGTAGACCACGACGTTCAAGACTTGGAACTGGCCGAGAGGGGGAAACGACGGATCCTGTGGGCTGAAAGGAATATGCCTGTACTGGTTTCCATACATGACCGGCTGTCCGAAGAAGTGCCTCTGAAGGACGTTCGTCTGTCCGCTTGCCTGCATGTGACGGCGGAAACGGCAAATCTCATGAGGGCTCTAAAAGCCGGCGGGGCCGAGGTGGTTCTTTGCGCAAGTAATCCACTTTCCACCCAGGATGACGTCGCAGCATCTCTGGTCAAGGACTTCGATATTCGAGTCTATGCCGTCAATGGCGAAGATACGGAGACGTACTACGATCATATTCGAGCAGCTCTTGATAACGAACCGCTGATTACTCTTGACGACGGAGCCGATCTTGTGAGTACGCTCCATTCAAAATATCCACAAAATACGTCTAAAGTCAGTTGCAGCATGGAAGAGACAACTACCGGTGTCATACGACTGAGAGCCATGGAGAAATCGGGTGCTCTAAAGATCCCCATTGTGGCCGTGAATGACGCCGATACTAAGCATCTGTTCGATAATCGCTATGGGACGGGCCAGTCGACGCTCGATGGGATTATTCGTGCCACGGGTATCCTTCTGGCGGGCAAAGTTTTCGTCGTGGCAGGATACGGGATGTGCGGTCGCGGACTTGCAAGCCGAGCCAGGGGCATGGGAGCCCACGTCGTCGTCACAGAAGTTGATCCCCTTAGGGCTCTGGAAGCATCTCTGGATGGATTTCAAGTGATGCCTATGAGTCAGGCCGCCCCTTTGGGTGACATATTTTGTACCGTGACAGGTGACACCACAGTTCTGAATCTGAGCCATTTTGAACAAATGAAAGATGGAGCAATCGTGGCAAACTCTGGCCATTTTAACGTGGAAATCGATGTAGAAGCCCTGGATATGCTTGCGACAGAAGTAAACCGGAACGTGAGAGACTTCGTTGATGAATACGTTATGGCAGACAACCGTCGCATTTACCTGCTCTGCGAGGGGAGACTCATCAATCTCGTGGCTGCCGAGGGTCACCCTGCTTCTGTCATGGATATGAGCTTTTCTCTTCAGGCTCTCATGGCGGAGTACGCCGTCAAGAATGAACTTCCCGTTGCCGTCCACAAAGTGCCCCGAGAGATCGACGAGCTCGTGGCATCACTCAAGCTTAAGGCCATGGGCATCAATATTGACTCACTTTCTGAGGAACAGAAGGACTACCTGGCTTCCTGGGAAGTGGGAACATAGTTTCTCCCTTACTTTAACCTATGCTTAAGCGAATTCCCTGTATCTTCGCTATCATTTCTATCTGGCTCAACACGAGTTGCGATTTTCAAAGTCCGTCCGATTTCGAGGTACCCATCTGGAACATGAATCTCACGATCCCTCTTCTGCACGAGAAATACCCACTGGGGAATATTGTTAACGACTCCACCATCCACGCCGGCGGTGACACCATCTTTCTTCAATTTGAAGGGGAATTGCCTGCCGACTCAGTGAATGGAGACTACCTTCAGATACCTTTGAGTGTGAGCAGGGGCGGTGTAACCACGATTACTCCGCCGGTGGTATCGGACTATTTTGACAGCCTGAGTTTGCCTTTTTCGTTTCCGGCTGTTCCCGTGGGAGCAATTATGGTAGCCAGGGCAATTCAAAATGTTGCCGCCGACCCTGCGGTCCCTGTCATATTTCCTTCCTCCGAAGTTCAGAAAATAGTAGCCTCAGACTGGAATGATGTGGCGAGCGAGATCGAGGCCGCCTTTGGTCGCTTCGATACCTCTCTTACGGTTCTCGATTTTGGCCAGCTTTTCGCAAGCATCCCTTTTGTTCAAGCTCAGGGCATCGTCATCGGAGGCGAAGAAGAGGACAACTTTTTCGAGTCCAGCATTGAAAATGTGGACCTTCCCTTGGACATGGATAGCACGTGGGCCGATCTGCTGAGCAATGAGAAGTACCTGGCCAGACACGACACCATTGATCTTGGAACGGGCTCTCCATTTGATAGTACCACGGATCTTGTGGGAGACACTCTTACGGAAGCGCTTGAAATTCGATTTGGCTTCAATATGGGAAGGGCTACGGACACCGTAACAATAGACGCAAACTCTGAGCCGGAAATCCTGATGCAGTTCAGCATGAAAATCACCGATCTGGAGAAGGCTATCCTCGAAGTGTCGGAGCAATCTCTTGTCCCTGATCTCGACCCTATCTCGTTCCAGGATGCATCCGTGGGCGCGGAAGATTGCGCGGTGAACGGTATTTATGGCGGTGACTTCGACACAGGGACACCATCAGGGATCAATCAAATCGGCATTTCAAATGTTCTCAGTTCGTTTCCTTTCGACATCGATTTCGGAATTGATTTCGCCAACTTCGTCTCTCCCGAAAGCGATACATTGAGCTTTGGGGACACTCTAAGTAGTGGGGATCGTCCCCTGGAGGATAGTCAAGATCTGGACGGGTGGTCCTTTGCGAATCCCATTGACCCGAATCAAGTGGTGGAAGAAATATCTGTGAAGGTGACGGCAAACAGCGTGCCAGACACGGTGGAGATCTTCCTGGATGGAACAGAGCCCGACTGGACACTATCCATGGGAGTCGATGTCGCCCCCCTCTACTTCGAGCGCCTGGAACTCGATCTGGAGTGCCCGTTCCCAACGCAAACCCAAGAGATAGGAAATGTCCCTCAGGGATTCACGGGGATGAGATTCGAGGAGCTGATTTTGAAGTTCACGATGTACAATGAGATTCGACTGCCTATTGTTTTGAATCTTGATATCATCGGTGTATCCGAGACCGGAGATTCTGTCCGCGTGGAATTGGATTCTGCTGCGCTGGCGATTCCCGACACCGGTGCGGGAGGACAAGGGGACACAGCCAGGACAGTGCTGAAGCTAGGTAGGTTAGGAACGGAAGTTAAAATTTACAGCAGTGCAGGCAATCTTGTTCCGGATTCCACGTACACAATCTCTAAAGGGGAGGGGGGCTCTATTGTCGACTTGCTGAATATCGGTCCTTCTGAAATCAATGTGGATGCCGCGGCCGGAATTAACGGTAGGGGTGATATCGAAACTGACAAGGCCATCTGGGGAGAATATGAACTCATCGCTCCTTTTATCGTGGGTCTGGATACCATGACCTTCCTTCCCGCCACATCAACGCAAATGGACGAAATGCCCAATGAAACACGAAACCAGCTCAGGAACTCTGTTAAGGGTGCAGGGATAACGACGCGGATTGTTAACAGTATGCCCGCTGAGGGAGAACTGGCCATGCTGTTCTCTGATCGCAATCTGTTTCCACTGGACAGAAAGAGTGAAACGTTGGCGTCCGTCAGAGACAGTCTGGGGTGGCTCCCCACAGACTCGCTTTATATCCTGACCTCCTGCGATTCCTTAACGCCCACCAACCCGGACATGTACATCTTTTCCGTTCTGGCGGATTCATCGGACTGCGTCGAAGGGGTGGGGTATTTGGTCAGAGGAGTTGAAGGGGCCGTCGACACCATCTATTCGTATGTGGATACTCTCCTCAAAGTGCCGCTGCCTCTTCCAAAGGAGTTCTACGCCGAGTCAGACTCGGGAGGAGCACCTGGCATGACGAAAGTCCCAGGGGACACCACCGTTGTGACTGAAATAGATACAAACACGATTGCTCTTCTCACAGATCTAGGGGATCACTATATCAATACGCGAAGCCAATTCTATGGCTCAGAGAAGACAGTCTTTTTCTCAATGAGAGATACCCTGGAGGTGTTCTCATTTATGACATTTCTTATAAAAAGTACCGGACTTTTGGGGGAGCCTGAGGACGAGATTGTCATCATCTATCCGAACGGGGGTGAGACCTTCTCTATTGGAGAGGAGGTATCGATCCGATGGAGGTCTCTGGGTAATGAAATCAGGAACGATCTCGTGGAAGTCTTTCTTTCTACAACGGGCAGTCCTGATATTGATGATGAAGGTGATTGGGGGACAATTCAGGGGCCTCTCGCCAATGTAGATTCTACACTGTGGACTCCCGCTACTACTGCTGACAGCCTGTGGCTGAGAATCTGCAATGAAGATGGATCCATATGTGACAAGAGTGGTTGGTTTTTTGACGTGACTTCAGGTTTGGGAAGAATCATCGCCGGCGATGGAAGGGCGAATGTGAACTCCAAATTGCGAGAATCCAGGCTGAGAAAAAAGGGCCGATGAAGAAACGTAGACCGGACTTTCTGGTATCCATACTGCTGATTGCAGCGTCTGTCTCTCTTGTGGGACAGGCCAAGCGCGATCCGAGGATGGTCGCACTCGGGGGTGCTTACACGACGATCGCCGACGGCGTCTATGCGGTGGGCGTCAATCCCGCGAATCTTGCTTACCAGCACGATAAACCTTTCATGTGGCAAATGGGCACATTGAATATTGGAATAGTAAACAGTTTCTTTTCACTGGAGAACTGGACGGGGTTGAGCGGCGCGAATCTTGAACGAAACCGACAGGAGAAGAAGCTGGAGATCTTCAATCAGGTGAGAGACGGGCTGAGGTTCACAGTCGACACCCATCTGGCGTTGCCCGCGTTGAACTACTCATCGGGAAACATGGCCTTCACGAGTGACCTGATAGTTGTGGGAGACATGGCCTTTCCCGAGGACCTTTTTCACTTGATCCTCGAAGGAAACGAGGTTGACAAGCCTTTTGACATGGCGCTAAAATTTGAGTCCATTGGCCTGATGGAATTTGGCTTCTCGTTTGCTGTGCCATACGAGAAATTCTCCTGGGGTGTAACGCTAAAATATCTTCTTGGGGGATTCTACCTCGGAATTGATCCTGATTCCAGCTACTCTAATCTCGTTACTGACACGACGGCGTTCTACGGTGGTGGGCGCTATTTTATTCGCCAGGGTATCGGGGGCAGCGGATTTGGACTCGACATTGGGTTTTCAACGGGTGAGTATAACGGGTGGAAGGCGGGATGTTCTCTGATCAATGCCCTGGGGACCATCCACTGGAATCGAGGGTCCTTTATCAAAGATATGCTGGGGGTGAATGACTCAACCGGACTTGTCACCTGGGGCGGCGAGGAGGTACCTGAAAGGTCCGCCATGATTTATGAATTCACGATCGACAGCCTCAACGCCATAAACATGACAGAGCTGGATATGGATTCGATATTTGTCTCGAGCAAGAGCGTGGTAAGGGATACGATTGCAGGAGGCAAGCCAAGACCGTTCACTGTCCGGTATCCCGCTTTTTTCAGGCTGGGCGTTTCAAGACAGGTTGACCCGGACCTGCTCGTGGTTTCTGATCTTGTGGCTGGTTTTCAGGATCGGCTCTACGTCCAGAGACGGTGGAAATGGTCCTTCGGAGTGCAATTCACACGGTTTCGGAGTTTTCCACTGCGGCTGGGTTACAGTTGGGGGGGGAAATACTTGAAAGAACTCGGATTCGGATTTGGGCTACACAAAGGGCCTCTCATTTTCGATTTTGCTCTGGCATTCCGCAACGGTATCTGGATTCACAGTATGAAAGGGATCACGCTCTCCATGGGATTATCCCTGACAAGCTTTAGAAGCCGAAAGGAATAATGCGAAAAGCACCCGATTCTGAATTATTTTCTGGCTGATAGAAGCAGGAGTATCCCTCCGAAGGAGAAAACCAGATTTCCAAGCCACGCCGCTAAGACCGGTTCCAGAATTCCTTTGTAGCCGAGTGTCTGTCCAAATCGTATGAAAGCAGTGTAGCCCAATATGACAAAAAGACTCATCCCTGCTCCGAACGCAAGACCGCTTTTCCTCCGTGTTGCCACGAGGGGAAATGAAAAGAGGACCACGATAAGGTTGGTGAAAGCGAAGGAGATTTTTGCCTGGAGATTCACCTCCCAGCGCGTGGTGTCGATTCCGCTATCAGCCAGTTCCTCAATAAATATTTTGAGTTGGCTGTAGTTCTTTTCTTCCGGTGAAATGGCCTCACGAGAGATATCCATAGGCCCGAAGTTTACCGACAGCAATGTATCCCCCCGGGAGAAGTGAACCTTGGACTCAAAACCGTCCGGGTGGAACTCTCTCACCGCGAACGTGTGAGCTGTCCAGGCCTTTTTTTCCTCGTCCCACGCCATCCAGTTGGCATCGATCCTCTTCACGAGTTGGCCGTCCTGAAGAAACTGCAAGGCGACCCCTGTTGCTTTGTTCTGTTTTGCCTCGTACCGGTCGATGGCAATGTGGAAACTTTCCGATTTCTGGAGGAAGATATTCCGTTTGCGCGCGCGGTAAGGTTTCTTGGAGGAGCGTATGACATGTTCCTGTTCAATAAGATGACGTTTTTTGTTTCCTTTGGCCACTACCTGATCATCGAAAAAAAATGAGGCAATGCTGATGATGATCGCGCTTGCAATGAGTGGCGTCGCGATTCGATACAGGGAGATACCGGAGGCTTTCATGGCCGTTAACTCGTTTCGCCTGGCGAGAAGTCCCGTTGCAGAGACAGTGGAGATCAACACGGCCATGGGAAGGCCAATCTTTACGAACCACGGACAGGAATAGAGATAATACATTCCAATAACTCTCACCGGAGCATCTGCATCGATGAACCTGTCCAGATTCTCAACGAGGTCCATAATAACAAAGAGTACGAGAAATGTGATGAGCGACATGATCAAAATCCAGGAAAACTGGCGAATGATGTACAGGTCGATATTCTTCATATCTTTGTCAAATTACACCGGGACTCTCGAATTATGCAGCCAAAAATTGCTTTTCTCGGTGGCATGTTTCCCCTAGTTTGTCGCTTCTGATGAGCAGGCGAAACAAAGCAGTTTTTCTCTTCACACTTCTTTTCCTTCTCGTTGGGTGGGAAGTCCTGATACCTGGAAGAGTTCAGCTTTCCGAGCCAGGTCCCAGCATTACCTCTCTTCTTCCGCCGCTGATTGCCATCACCATGGCTCTCATCACTCGAGAGGTGATCCTATCTCTCTTCAGCGGTGTCTGGATTGGTGCGACCATCCTGGCAGGCTATCGTCCCTTTCAGGGACTGGCCACTGCTCTGGACACGTACCTGGTGGAATCACTTGCCGATATGAGTCACTCCGCGATCATCCTTTTCAGTCTCGGTTTCGGCGGTATTATTGGCGTCATAGGGGCCAACGGAGGAATGAAGGGAATCGTGCAAAAGGCATCCCAGTACGCCCGTACCGCCCGAAGCAGCCAGATAGCCACCATGTTGATGGGGATACTCATCTTTTTCGACGACTATGCAAACACCCTGTTGGTGGGAAACATGATGCGACCTTTTACGGATAGACTGAAGGTATCGCGTGAGAAATTGGCATATCTGGTGGATTCCACAGCTGCGCCAGTTGCCAGTCTGGCCCTGATAAGCACCTGGTCCGTATTCCAGATGTCCCTTCTGGAGGAGCCTTATCGCGAATTTGGAATTACGGGGAGTCCCTATATCACTTTTCTTCAATCCATACCCTATTCATTCTACTGTATTCTGACTTTGATATTCATGTTTCTTCTACTCTGGTCCCGCAGGGACTACGGTCAAATGTTCCAAGCCGAGCGACGGGCCCGGGTTGAGGGGAAAGTGCTGGCAGATGATGCCAGACCGCTGGCCAACACGGAGCTGTTCGACAGTGAAGATCTCAAGGTGAAAGAGAGCCATTGGTCCGATGCCATGATTCCCATCGCTACCGTCATTGCGGTAACTTTGCTCGGGTTGTACATCACGGGGAAAAGAGGTCTGGCACCCGAGGATGAACTGAATCTGAGAAACATTATTGGTGCCTCGAATTCGTATGCCAGCCTTATGTGGGGGTCATTCACCGCAGGATTCACTGCCATCGTTGTGTCAGTCGCAAGGGGAGTGCTGTCACTGAGAGAATCGATTGAATCGTGGCTCACTGGAGTCCGTTCCATGGTTCTTGCCTGCATCGTTCTGGTTCTCGCATGGAGTCTGGGAAAGATTTGTGGTGATGTTCATACTGCCGATTACATTGTGAATATGACCGGGACATTTCTTTCTCCATTTCTTCTTCCCGCCGTGACATTCATCACAGCAGCCCTCATCAGCTTTTCCACGGGGACTTCCTGGGGTACCATGTCCATTCTCGTTCCGATTATCGTTCCCATGCAGCTCAGAATGGTGGGGGGCGATCCCAATATGATCATTGGACAGCCCTTGTTTCTTGCAACATTTGCCTCAGTCCTGTCCGGCGCCGTATTCGGAGATCACTGTTCCCCCATATCCGATACCACTATTCTCTCTTCCACGGCCTCCGGGTCTGATCATATCGATCACGTGAAGACGCAACTCCCGTACGCCATCACGACAGCAGTTATCAGTGTCCTCGCTGGTTATCTGTTGGTGGGACTGGGTGTGCCCTGGATTGTCATGGCAGTGACGGGAGTCGGAGCCGTCGTGGGGGCTGTCTGGCTTCTGGGGAAACGTCAAGAGGCGGAGGATTAAGCCCTTTTGATGAGATGCAATCGCTTCAAGCGACTGGGGCTGGACGACAGAATCTTGATCCGGAATGTATCGAAGTCCAGCATTTCTCCAGTCCGGGGAATTCGCCCCATTCTCGATAGAATGAATCCTCCCACCGTTTCGTAATCCCCCAGTGGGATCCCGAATCCGAATCTTCTTCTCAGTTCGTCCACTTCAACCAGGCTGTCTACAATCAGGCTTCCATCGGGCACCCGCGTAATTTTCCGTCCCTCTGCATCGAAGACGTCCTCAAATTCCCCAAACAGTTCTTCCACCAGATCCTCGACTGTCACCAGTCCTGCAGTCCTTCCACCCAATTCCACTACGATGGCGATACTTGACTTCTGCCGTTTGAGCTCTTGCAGGGCTCCGTTGGCCGGCATCGATTCGGAAATATACACGGGTGTTTTGAGAATTGAGGCCAGTGACTCCGGGCGGGCGAAAAGATCGTGCAGGAAGACGATTCCCACGATATGGTCCAAGTCCCGCTCGTACACAGGAAGTTTTGAGAGACCTGTATCGGACATCGCCTGAATGGCTCCATCAACGGAGTAATCTGTGGTGATGGCAACCACATCCGGTCGAGCTGTCATCGCTAACTGAACGGGCCGCAACCCGAATTCAAAGATCCTTGATATGACTTCTTTCTCCCCCTCTTCATATTCCTCTCGCGTCCCTAACTCCGTGAAAAGGATCTTCAAGTCTTCCCGGTTGAAAAGGCTCACGGCAGGGTCACTTCCGGTAGGACTCAGCAAACGCGAGTAGCTCTTCACTAGCCTTACGAGAGGTGACAGAAAGAATTCCGTGAGATGGAGCAGAGGCGTTATCCTTACGGCAAGTTTGTTGGCCTGTTCTCCGAAAACCATCTTGGGGATGATTTCACCAAAAACGAGGATGATGAAGGCGATTATGAAGACGGCCCATGACCGGGGGATGCCAAAATGTAGAAGCGAGATTGTGGCATAGGACGACGTGAGAACGTTCGCGAAGTTCGTTCCAACAAGGACAGTTGTAAGAAACCTCTCAGGTTCTTGCAAGTATTTGAACGTTCTTGGAGCCGTCCTCCACCCTTGCTTCTCCCACACCTTCATCTGAAGAGGATTTGCCCGAACGAAGGCAATTTCACTCCCGGAGAAAAATGCCGAAAGGACAAGTCCTGCAAGAGCGAGGAACGTTTCTGTCACGGCTTACACCGGCTGGAAGTTGGATGTCTGGACAAATCTATGCAAGAGAATCATTTTGAGTAAATGAAAACTCCCCGGGTGGGGCTACGATTGCCCCGTCCTGAATCTGCTTCTCATCCTTCCCGTCGTCTTCTTAACTTCGAGCAGGTCCTGTTGGCCTTTCGCAAGGAAGAATGAAAAATCGCCTCAAGAGGGAGACTCTTTCCACTGAGCAACAGAATGTTCGCTCCATGGACATCGATGCAAAGAGCATCCTCGAGATTCTGAAGATTATCAATGAAGAGGACAAAGCCGTTGCTTTCGCGGTGGAGAAAGTAGTGCCAGACATTGAAAAGGTGGTCAGTTTTGCAGTGGAAGCCATAAAGGAAGGGAGACATATCTTCTATATCGGAGCCGGTACGAGCGGACGACTGGGTGTGCTCGATGCAGCTGAATGTCCCCCCACATTCTCCGCCCCTCGGGACATGTTCCAGGGGGTGATTGCGGGAGGGGACGAGGCGTTGAGGAGGTCCGTAGAAGGAGCTGAAGATAAGCCTCGGGAGGCCGTTCGGGATCTTGAACGATCGGGGCTCAACTCGGGAGATGTCCTCATAGGCATCGCGAGCAGCAGCACTACACCGTACGTTTTGAGAGCACTGGAATACGGGGCATCCACCGGGTGCAGGACGGCCTTCATCATATGCAATCCTTCACCTCTTCTCCCCGTGAAGGTGGATGTGCTGATTCCCATCGATGTGGGACAGGAGGTGATTACGGGTTCCACTCGCATGAAATCGGCCACGGCGACAAAGCTGGTGCTCAATATGATTTCTACGGCCACGATGGTCAGATTGGGAAAAGTGTACGGTAATCTGATGGTGGATTTGACCGCGGTGAATGAAAAGCTCGTGGATCGCGGCACCCGCATCATCTCACAACTTACATCACTTTCCTACGAGAGGTCAAAAACAGTCCTTGAAAATGCAAACAGGGAAGTCAAGACAGCAATTGTAATGCACGTGCGACAGTGCGGCTACGAGAGGGCAACTGAACTTCTGGAAGAAAGCGAGGGCTTTCTCAGGCCATTCCTCGAGTCGGAGTCAGCGGGATCCGATTCCTAGGAAGTGTCGGCGGAAGAGTGCCTGTGAAAATCGAGACGGTTCAGAAGCTGAACAAGAAACGACCTCTCAGGATGGCGGGTCTCATGTCCGGTACCTCCATGGACGGACTGGATATTTGCGTGGCCGATGTTGGTTTCCAGGGAGATTCTGCCGAGTTCGTCATAAAGGCCGCCGGATCGTTTCCCTTCCCTGGTTCATTGAGAAAAGCCATCCGTCAGTCATTAACGGGATCCGCGGAACAGGTGTGTAGGACTCATTATGATCTCGGCCGATTCTATGAAGAAAAGACCGTTCTGTTTCTCCGTGACTCTTCCCTGGGTGAAATAGACGCGGTTGGTATGCATGGGCAGACGGTTTATCACATTAGCGGTGAAGCCACGCTTCAGGTGGGTGAACCCTCATTCCTTGCTGAGCAACTCGGAATCCCTGTTGTCTCGGACTTCAGAGCTCGGGATATTTCGGTGGGCGGAACCGGAGCCCCTCTCATTCCCATTATCGATAAGTGGATCTTTCAGAAAGATCACGAGAGGGTGGTCTGTCTGAATCTTGGCGGTATTGCCAACCTCAGTGTAGTTCCGCCAAGGATAGCTGGCGAGTTGGTAGGGGGGTTTGACACGGGTCCCGGAATGGCTCTACTTGATGAGGCGATCTACGAGCTTTCTGGAAAGCGGGCCGATGATGACGGGAAGCTGGCCTCAAAGGGGATCCCCGACGAGGAGTCGCTGAAGAGGTGGATGGAAGATCAGTTTGTTAACCGGATTCCCCCGAAATCCACCGGCCGGGATTATTTTGGCTCCGAGTGGTTGCACGGGCGGATCAAGAACATGAGGGAGTGGAGGCTCGAACATCTGCTGGCCACATTATCTCTTTTTACGGCTCGATCGGTGGCTGTAAATTGCCAGAGATTTGTCGACCTGAGTGGAGCCAGGACACTGATTGTAAGCGGCGGCGGCGTTCATCACTCCGCCGTCATGAAGATGCTGTCGCAGGAACTTCCCACCCTGAACGTAATCTCGTCTCAGGCCTTCGGTGTGGATCCCGATGTGAAGGAAGCACTGGGGATGGCAATCCTGGGAGCGGCCTATTTCAAGGAAATTCCCGGAAACATTCCCTCCGTAACGGGTGCGGGCCGGGAAGTTGTTCTGGGCAAGCTTACCTTGTGAGAGGAATTCATGTCCGTTAATCCTTACGTTTTTCGAGAGTACGACATCCGGGGAAGGGTCGCTGAAGATTTCCCGGACGAACTCGTCAGAGATCTGGGTCGAGCTTTCGGGACCTTTGTCAGAAGACGCGGAGGCAGGGAAATCAGTCTCAGCGGTGACGTTCGTCTGTCCACTCCGGGGCTAAAAGAGATGTTCAAGGAGGGCGTTCTCGATACTTCGACCGACGTCCTTGATATCGGTACGGTTCCGACACCCGTGAATTACTACAGCATGTGGAAACTCAATGTCGCCGGGGCTGTGCAGATCACGGGCAGTCACAATCCTCCGGAAATGAACGGCTTCAAAATGTCTTTTGGCAAGGGGGCCGTCTACGGCGCACAGATTCAGGAATTACGCCAGCTCGTCGAAAGCCACGATTTCGAGTCGGGAACCGGAACGGAAATAAGCTATCCCATCCTTGAGGATTATATGGAAATGATTCTGGATAAGATCAACCTGGAGCGAAAGTTGAAGGTGGCAATGGATTGCGGCAATGCTGCTGCGTGTCTCGTGGCACCCAGGCTTTTCCGGGAACTGGGTATCGCTCTGGAGGAATTGTACTGCGATGCAGACGGATCTTTTCCCAATCATCACCCGGATCCCACGATTCCGGAAAATCTGAGTGATCTTACTGATTTGATGAGTGAGGGGAGTTTTGACGTTGGCGTGGCTTATGATGGGGACGCGGATCGAATTGGGGTGGTGGACGAGAACGGAAACATAGTGTGGGCGGACAAAATCATGTGTCTTTTTCTTCCCGAAATTGTCGAACCGGGCGATGAGATTCTTTTTGACGTTAAGTGCTCACAAGCTCTCGAAGAGGAAATCCTCCGGCATAAAGGAAAACCGGTCATATGGAAGACCGGACATTCCCTGATCAAGCAAAAGATGAAAGAGTTGGGGTGTAAATTCGGTGGAGAGATGAGCGGTCATCTGTTCATGGCGGACGACTACTTCGGGTACGACGACGCCGTATATGTTTCGGTCCGGTTGATTCAGACATTATCTCGCCAGGGGAAGAAGCTCTCTGAGCTGATTGGTGAATTACCCCGGTACTATTCCACGCCTGAGATGAGGTTGGAATGTCCGACCGACGAAGAGAAGTTTCGAATCGCCGAGCGAGCATCTGACTTTTTCAAATCGAACTATGACTGTCTCGATATTGACGGTGTGCGAGTCAAGTTCCGTGACGGCTGGGGTCTGGTTCGGGCCTCAAATACTCAGCCGGTCATTGTCTGCAGATTCGAGGCGAACTCACAAGAACGCATGGAAGAAATCAAGTCCTTGGTACTTGGAAAGATTCAGGAGATGGGGGAGATCTCCATACCGGATGAATCCCACTGAATTTCAATCAACGATACGTGACTATCGGTCTCGGATTGACACGGAGCTGAGATCACTCGTCCGAAGCCAGGAACCGGACTATCTTTACGGTCCCGTCCAATATGTGCTCAAGGGACAAGGGAAGCGTCTACGGCCCACCCTTCTATTACTTGTGGCCAGATTGTTTAGAGTGTCCGAGGACGTCGCACTGCCCGCTGCTCTCTCAGTGGAGATTCTTCACAATTTCTCACTGATTCATGACGATATCATGGATCAGGACGATTTACGCCACGGTCTGCCTTCTGTCTTCCGAAAGTGGGATGAATCGACGGCAATCCTCACAGGTGACGTACTTTTTGCAATGGCCTACGGAGAGTTGGCCAAGGTGAAGTCGAATCCTCTCGCATGTGTCCGGGCCTTGAACGTGGCAACGGTGAAACTGTGCGAAGGTCAGGCGCTCGATAAATCTTTCGAATCACGCGAGGACGTGATACTGAAAGAGTATCTCAACATGATACGACTGAAAACAGCCACCCTCCTCTCGCTCTGTTGCCAGTTGGGTGCAATACTCGGAAAAGCGTCACAGGAGAAGGAAAGGGAGATCGGCCTGTTTGGAGAGCTGCTGGGTCAGGCTTTTCAGATTCAAGATGATGTCCTGGAGATTTATTCCGATGTTGAGACGATGGGAAAGAGCCTGGGAAGCGATGTGGCCACGGGGAAAAAAACTTATCTCACGTGCAGGGCGCTTGAAAAAGATTCCGACGCCTGGAATCGGTTGATGACATCCTTGAAAGGAGAAAACCTCGAGTCGGAAGCACTCCCCGCAATGCGGGTCTACTTTGAAGAATCCGGAGTGATGGGGGAGGCCAAAAATGAGATCAGGCGAATTCTCAGCCTTTCGCGGGCCAAACTGGATCTATTCCCTGTAGAGGCCAGGCAGAATCTCGATCATTTTGTGAATATGCTCATGGCGAGAGAGAGGTGAGAGGCGCCGTGCTGGCTGAAAACTTCCGGTCCATCGATCAAGACGACATGTTTGGCCTGATCTACAATTTCCCCGACCAGATGGATGAAGCAATGGAGATCGGGAGGAAGATCAAGCCTCATGAGGATTACAAATCTGATGGGGGCCTGGCCATAGCGGGAATGGGGGGATCGGCAATCGCCGGTGATATGATGGCATTTCTCATTTCACTGGCTTCAGATATCCCCGTCACCGTGACCCGGAATTACCGTCTGCCGCCCTGGGTCGATGACACTAACCTTGTCATTCTGCTGAGCTATTCGGGCAATACGGAAGAGACGTTATCCTGCCTTGACGATGCCTTGAACCGAAAGGCTAAATTGGTGGGGATTACATCCGGGGGAAGGTTGAAGAGAAGATTGAAGGGTCGAAGCGACCTTGTGATTACGATTCCGCCAGGTCTTCCTCCGAGGGCCTCACTGGGTTATTTGGTGATTCCGGGACTTTACTTCCTCAGGAGAATCGGCTTAGTCTCAGCTGACGTTGAGGTGTCGCTATCCGCAGCAGCTGAGAACTTGAGATTCTGGCGGAATGAATTCAGCGAGCCCCATGAAAAGAACCTGGCGTACACGATTGCCAGGACGATATACGATAGTGTGCCGGTGATTTACGGCGTGGCGGACGAAACATCCATTGTAGCCCTCCGATGGAGAACGCAACTTGAGGAAAACGGCAAGATGGTTGCATTTCACCATTCGTTACCGGAGATGAATCACAACGAGATTGTGGGATTTGAAAACAACCCTGATTTGCTCAAGAAGATGTGCATCATCTGGATATCAGACAGTGGTGATCATCCCCGAATTCAGCGTCGACAGGAACTGACTCGAGAAATCATCGGGAATGGGGTGAAGTCCCAGATCAGTGTTCAGAGTCGCGGGGAGACGCGGATGGAGAGGCTATTCTATCTTGTCTACCTGGGTGACTGGGTCAGTTTCTGGGTGGCCATGCTGCACCGTACCGATCCCACGCCAGTGGTAAGAATCGACCGGCTCAAAGGCTTACTCTCGGGCTGAGAAATGGCCTTTCGCGCCAAATAACATTGCATCCAGTGCTTGGGCGTCCTATATTAATTTAAGTCTTTTTGAAACACGTTCAATGATTCCAGTCGAGGTCACAAAAATTTCCTTTTATCCCCCAAGCAAGGGGTATGCCGTCGTTCTTCAGGAAATAGGGGGACAGGGGAGGAAGCTTCCCGTGATTGTGGGTTCCTTCGAGGCCCAGGCAATTGCTCTCGCCCTGGAAAACGTGGAAACCCCCAGACCCATGACACACGATCTTATCAGCACAATCCTGGAGGAAGTGGAAGTCAACATAAAGCAGGTAGTCATCACGCATCTTTCTGACGGCACCTTTTTCGCGGAGATCAGGGTCGAGTCAGATCACTCCGGCCGTTGTGACATTGACACCAGGCCAAGCGATGCCATTGCCATCGCTCTTCGCCTGGATTCCCCTATTTTCGTCTCAGAGATGGTCATGGGGGAGGCAGGTGTCGAGGAGGGGGCTGAGACAGGTTTGAGTTTCGAAGAACTGCGCCACGGTAGCGAGAATTCCAGGCACTACCTTGAAGAACAGTTACAGAAGGCGATTGAAGAAGAGGAATATGAAGCCGCTGCCGAGTTAAGGGATAAAATTCTCAGGCTGGCTAAGAAGGAATAGGTTCCCAAAACCCGATAGATTCGAGGGCTATTTGAGCCGCCTGTTGTTCAGCGGCTTTTTTTGATTTTCCATTGCCCGGCTGAAACCTCTTCTTGCCAACTTGCACGCTTACCTCAAATACCTTCTGGTGCTCCGGTCCGGTCGTCTTCGTGACGAGGAAACGTGGGGCATCCATCTGTTTGGCTTGGCAGTACTCGATGAGGAGTCCTTTATGATTGATGCTGCGCCAGGCCTCCCGTCGGTGATTCCAAATTGACGTTTCCACAAGGCGTTCACAGGGCTTGATCCCTCCGTCAAGATAGATAGCGCCCACAATTGCCTCGAATACGTTAGCAAGCTGATTTTGAGAGACCTTCTCCTGATCCAGGTCCACGGAAGGCGCGGCCGAAATGGACGGTAGCAGGCCGAGTTTGTCCCCCATCTTCGCCAGAAATGTTTTCTGCACAAGGGCAGAACGTTTCTCTGTCAACAGACCCTCGCTGCTCTCTGGAAACTCCTGCAGAAGCCTTTTCGATACAAGGTAATCGATGATGGCATCTCCCAGAAACTCCAGTTGTTCGTAGTTTTTTCTCAGATCTGAATGGACCGATTTGTGGGTGATGGATTGAACCAGAAGGTCGGAGCTGGAAAAGAAGTAACCGAGTTTATGCTGAAGCCGCGTAAGTTTCGACTTACGCGCAAAAAGACGACCCTTGAGGCGTCTCAAGGTCTTGCCGGGGAACGACCTTACATTTTCCACCGTTTCAGGAGGAGAACGGCGTTGTGACCGCCGAATCCGAAGGTATTCGACATGACACAGTCAATGTCTTTCTTCACGGCTCTATTAGGCGTATAGTTTAGATCACATTCCGGATCTGGTGTTTCGTAATTGATGGTGGGAGGGATCACGCCGTGGTTCATAGCGAGCAGTGAGGCGATAGCCTCGATCCCTCCACTGGCACCCAGAAGATGTCCGGTCATGGACTTAGTCGAACTCACACTGAGCCGGGCGGCGTGCTCACCAAACACTTCCTTAATCGCAATGGTCTCATTTTTGTCGTTAAGAGGGGTGGACGTTCCGTGGGCATTGACGTAGTCGACCTGGTCGAGATCAATTCCGGCGTCGGAGATCGCCCGTTGCATGGCCCGGATGGCCCCCTCTCCGCCCGGTGCCGGTGCCGTGACATGATAGGCATCCGCCGTGGCCCCGTAACCTATCAACTCACCGTAGATTCTTGCTCCCCGTTTCAGTGCATGCTCGGCCTCTTCCACGATCAAGAGTCCTGCTCCCTCGCTCATGACGAAACCGTCTCTGTCAGCATCGAACGGTCGAGATGCCTTTTGTGGTTCGTCGTTCCGGGCCGATAATGCCCGCATTCTGGAGAAACCTGCGAAGGATAGTCGAGTGAGCGCCGCCTCGGCGCCCCCCGCGATGACCACGTCAGCATCCCCGTACTGGATTAATCTCATGGCATTACCGATGGCGTGTGTGGCTGATGAGCATGCCGAAACGACACCGTAGTTCGGGCCTTTGAGTTCCCATTTCATCGAGATCTGACCTGCCGCGATGTCCGAAATGAATTTGGTGATGAAGAAGGGGGAAACGGCGCGCGGTCCCCGTTCCTTGAGCCGGATGCTCTGCTCTTCCATGGTCTCGAGACCCCCCACTCCAGACCCAACGATTGCACCGAAACGATCCATGTTCTCAATGCCGTCTTCCAGTTCACCATCCTTCAAAGTCTCGTCTGCGGCTACGAGAGCATAGATAGAAAAATCATCCAAGCGATCGATCTCTTTTCGGGACAGGAGCGCCTCTACATCAAGGTTCTTGACCTCTCCTCCGATTTTCACCGACATGTCGCTCACGTCGATTTTGGTCACATGGTCAATACCACTGCGACCCGAGATCAAAGAGTCCCAGAACTCGTCTTTTCCCACACCGACAGGGGACACCACTCCCATGCCGGTGACCACCACTCTTTGCTTCACCTCATCTATTTTGATACGTGGGAATCGATATACTTCACAGCTTGTTCGACCGTCGTGAGCTTCTCGGCCTCTTCGTCTGGAATCTCAATGCCGAATTCCTCTTCAAGCTGCATGACCAATTCCACGGTATCGAGGGAATCCGCCCCAAGATCATCAACAAACGAGGCTTCGGGAGTGATCTTACTCTCCTCCGCCCCCAATTTGTCCATGATCACCTCTTTTACTTTTTCGAAACTGGACATCTGCCACCTCCTCTACATATGAAGTCCACCGTTTACTGAGATTGTCTGGCCGGTGATATATCCGGCCTCGTCCGAAGCCAGGAACAGGACGAGATCTGCCACGTCGTCGGGACGTCCAATCCTCTTCAAAGGTATTTGGCTTGTAAGTTTTTCCTTAACGTTTTCGGGAATCCGATCTGTCAATTCCGTCTGTATATACCCAGGGGCGACGGCGTTGACCGTGATATTGCGGGATGCGAGCTCTCTCGCAGCGGACTTTGTCAACCCGATAATCCCCGCCTTGGATGACGCGTAATTTGACTGCCCGGCATTTCCTGTCAGGCCAACCAGTGAAGTCACATTGATGATCCGGCCGTATCGGTTCTTTATCATGGCGGATGCAACGGCCCTGATCCCATGGAAACAGCCTTTGAGATTAACCTCAATAACCTCATCCCAATCCTCTTCCCGCATTCGAAGTATAAGTTTGTCTCGGACAATTCCGGCGTTATTAACGAGAATGTGGACTGTACCGAATTTCTCAATGCCCTGCTGCACGCAGGATTCGAATTTCCGGAAATCTGTCACGTCCAGGGGAACAGCCGTGGCTTCTCCCCCGGCCTCTTCAATGGTTCCCACAACTTCCTCAAGATCGTCCATCGACCTGCTGGCGCATATGACTTTAATCCCCTTCCGACCCAATAGTTGGGCGATGGCCCGGCCAATACCTCGTGAAGCACCCGTCACAAGTGCCACTCTTCCACCAGTCTCAGGCACAGGCAACCTTTTCCAAGGTTTCCAACGATTCCACTCCCGAAGCAGAGAAAAAACTGTCTATTCGTCTGAGCAGGCCCCTCAGGACGTTTCCGGGACCTACCTCAATGCATTGAGTAACCCTCAGATCTTTCAACTCCTGTATGGTTTCCAGCCACCTGACCGGGTGATCGATCTGGTCTATCAAGTTTCGCCTGATTTCATCTGGGTCGGTTGTCCGTCTCGCCGTCACATTCATGACTACT
This sequence comes from Candidatus Neomarinimicrobiota bacterium, assembly GCA_036476315.1. Classification (NCBI taxonomy): domain Bacteria; kingdom Pseudomonadati; phylum Fidelibacterota; species Fidelibacterota bacterium. The sequence continues at coordinate 104,356 of JAZGBI010000008.1, forward strand.
GGAAATCTTGCCTCCCTTAATTCTATGTTTTCAAGGGCCTCTCTGACCGCTTTCTTCGCTGATGACATGAGCGGGGAATGAAAGGCGCCGCTAACTTTCAACTCAATCGCTCGGGCAGCTCCAGCCTCTTTGGCCAATTCGATTGCGTGTCGGACCGATTTCAGGTCGCCAGAAATTACAATCTGATTCTGAGAATTGAAATTGGCAGGTGCCACGACGCCTTCTCCGGACGATTCCTCGCATATTCTTGACACTTTTTCCTCATCCAGCCCTATAATGGCAGCCATCGTGCCCGGGTTCGAGGTACCAGAGTCCTGCATGCTTTGTCCCCGGATTTTCACCAGTTTGAGAGCGTCTTCAAACGAAAAGACGGCCGCCGCCGTAAGAGCTGAGTACTCGCCCAGGCTGTGTCCTGCACCGCAATGTGGCACGCCGCCCCGTTCCATGAGAAGATTAGCCAGAATCACGCTCACAATGAAAATCGACGGTTGAGTGTATTCGGTCCGCATTAATGCCTCAGAAGGACCGTTGAAGGAGAGGGAAGCGATATCCATACCCATGATTTTGTTCGCTTTTTTGTACAGTTGTCTGCCCAGGGCGGTTTTGTCAAAAAGATCACGACCCATTCCCACCCTCTGAGATCCTTGTCCGGGAAAGAGAAAAGCAGTCTCGCTCACTTGCAGTCCCCCCACCTGATAAGAACGCTTCCCCAGGTGAGTCCAGCCCCAAAGGCGGCCAGGATGACATACTCCCCGGAACCAAGCCGGTTGGTCTCAACGGCTTCGGCAAGGGCAATGGGGACGGTTCCCGCCGTTGTGTTTGCATAACGGTCGATGTTGACAAGCACCTGGCCGGGTGATAGTCCCAGCCGTCTGCAGCATGCGTCAATGATCCTTTTGTTTGCCTGATGAGGCACGAACAACCGGATGTCTTCACCGGTGAGTCCGTTGCGAGTCAGAATAACCTCCGTAGCCTCAGTCATTCCCTTGACTGCGAATTTGTAGACCTGACGCCCCCGTTGTTGCAGGAAATGCATTCGTTTGTCCAGTGTATCCCGAGACGCGGGATGCAGACTCCCACCTGCGGGCATTTTGAGAAGATCACCTCCGCTCCCATCCAGATACAACAGCGAGTCGAGGATGCCGTCTTCTTCACCGGCAGGTTCCAGCAGAACGCCTCCCGCACCATCGCCAAAAAGGACACAGGTTTCCCGGTCTTCATAGTCTACAACGGAACTCATGGTATCTGCCCCAATGACAATAACTTTCCTGTACTGACCCGATTCGATGAATTTTGCCCCTGTCTCAAGAGCAAATATGAATCCGGAACAGGCGGCCGAAAGATCGAATCCCCAGGCATTGCGTGCCCCAATATTGTCCTGAATGAGTGCCGCTGTGGAAGGAAACAGCATATCGGGGGTCACTGTGGCCACTATGATTATCTCTACTTCTGAAGGGTCAACTCCGCTCTTCTCCAGCAATATTTTCGCCACTTCCGTACTCATAAATGAAGTGACTTCTCCTTTCGACGCGATGCGCCGTTCACGGATTCCTGTCCGGGAAATGATCCATTCGTCTGTGGTGTCCACCATTTTCTCCAAATCGGCATTAGACAGGATTCGATCGGGAGCATATTTTGCGGTTGCAGTAATGGACGCTCTCATGAAAGGGTCTCTATCCTACCGGGATGATTTGAGAAGCGAAACTGTGCTGGAAATGTCTTCCCTTATGGACTCCACAAGATGCTCTTCCACCGATTTTCTTGCGGCCAGTATGGCGTTCTTGATGGCCCGGCGGGGAGAACTCCCGTGGCACACGATGCAGATCCCATTAACGCCAAGGAGGGGAACTCCCCCGTACTCCTCATACTCATATTCTCGCATCACCTGCGTGAAAAGGTTAGAAAGAATTTTCTTATCCGCTGCGGGCGGTCCAGTTTTATCCAGCTGCCGGAATACGGCCTGTCTCACGTGGCCAATCCAACCCTCTGCAAACTTGACCAGAGTGTTCCCCACAAAACCGTCGCAAACCGCGACATCCACCAGACCGTCGAGCAAGTGTCGACTTTCGATATTGCCTCGGAAGTTCGGAAGATTGTTCTTCAACAATTTATGAACTTCCAAGTAAACATCCGTCCCTTTCGTCGGTTCCACCCCAATGTTGAGAAGACCAATACGTGGGTATTCCACCTCCCAGATATGTTTTATGTACTCAGATGCCATAATGGCGAACTGAAGAAAATGCCGAGGTTTAGCTTCCACGTTTGCACCTATGTCACACAGTACAAGCCCGCGGGGCCTTACGGGAAAGTATACTCCCAGAGCAGGTCTGAGGACTCCTTCGATACGTCCCAGCAGAAAAAGGGCGGATGATAGGACGGCGCCAGTGCTGCCCGCACTAACAAACGCAGCTCCTATTCCATCCCGAACCAGTCGAATGCCTGTGACCAGTGAGGAGTCAGGTTTCTTTTTCACAACCTGTGAAGGAGGATCGGTCATCTCCACCTGTTGAGTCGTATGGTGGATTTCCAGATGTTCTGAAGTGAAATCGGCAGCACTCAATTCCTTCCTGATTAACTCTTCGCTTCCTGTCAGGAGTACGTCGAGTTCACCTCTGGTTTCCTTCAAGGCGTCTATGGTTCCCTTAATAACGGCGTGGGGGGCATGATCCCCTCCCATGGAATCGATGACAATCTTCATGCAAAAAGGGACTAGCTACTGGATGGCGTGATCACGGGGCGTCCCCTGTAATATCCACAGTTGGGACAGGCCCTGTGAGGAATTTTGGGTTGGTTGCATTGAGGACATATCGTAATTGAAGGTTTCTTGGCCTTCCAGTGTGTTCTTCTCTTGCGCCCTCGGGCTCGGGAATGTCTCCTCTTGGGTAGTGCCATACGGTTACTCCGTCCTCGATAAATTAATTTGCCTCAAAGCTGCCCACCTTTCATCAACCCCGTTTTCTCCACAATCACACGTATCCTGGTTAAGATTTGTGCCGCACTGGGGGCAGATGCCCCGGCACGTTTCGCTGCAGACCTGTTTCATGGACCGCTCGAGAAGGATAGCATCTCTAAGTGGAGGTCCCAGATTCAGTTCTTGCTCATTCGCAGGGAAAAAATAAATATCCGAATCCTTTCCCCCTTCGAGCAATAATTCCTTTTCTGTAAGCATGAGTTGAAATGTCACATCCATTCGACTGTCGAAGGGCGAAAGACATCTGTCACACGTCTCTCTTGCTACCAATGTGGCCCTGGCTCTCATGACAATATCTGATTCGGTCTGATTTACCCGCATTTCCACGGTAATCGTCTCGGAAACCAGATTCATGTCGTCGAGGCCAAGATCACTGGCATCCAGCATCAACGCGAGTGTCTCCGACTCTTCCAGCATGTCTGTACCTCTCAACTTCATTTCAGCTGCGAAAGTTAATTTCCTCCTGGGCTGTCAGTCAAGAAATCACTTTTCCTCTTTCAGGAGGAAAATCATAAGAAAAAGGGGCCATGAGGCCCCTATTGACTCGAAACATCGCTGACGATCCTAATCACTTTTCACCTTCTTCCTTCCCTTCACTTTCTTCCCCGTTCTCACCCTCGGATGCTTTTTCCGCTTTGTCTTCCTCAGGCCATTCTGTCTGTTCCTGCTCCTCGGCTTCGAGTTCTTCTTCATCTTTTCTCTCGAGCAAGTCTTCCTCATCTGTCTTTTTCTTAAAGATGATTAGAGCGATCGTTTCCCCCACTACCTCGATGGAGAGGGCATACGATATGAGAGTCGAACCCACGAGAAACAGCGAGACCGCGACAAAGAAACCTCCTACATATTCCAGAGGGCTTAGTGTGGCCGCGGCGTCGGGCAAACCGAAATGCCAGTGTGAACCCGGATGGAATCCCTGGAGCAATGATACGGGGGAGGAGTCCCCCAACACCGTGTCTGTTGCCCAACCAACAATATGGGCCAACTTGGAGCCCATAAGCCACTTGTGCCCGAATACAGCGTTGATGAGGTCATAACCCGTTGTTAGAAACAGACCGAATACCACCGATCCAGCGTAAATCAGACAACCCAACAGGGGAAGATACAAAGCAATTCTCCAGGGTTGTGACCAGGTGATTGAGTAATTCTGAAAAACGGCTCCCATGGTGTCTTCTTCCAGAGTGGCAACAATGGCAGGTGTGAAAAAGAAGGAGATCGTCAACACAACACCTGTGTAGATGACAAATACCGAGCCGAATAACCAGAGGAGGTATGGGATACCGAAGAACAACTCACCTAAGTAAGGAATCTTTCCAATGAGGGCAAAGAGGGCGGCCATGACAACGAAGAATATTGCGATAACCACAATTGACACGTGTGTGAATACCGGTGCATGCCAATGCTTCCTCACGAATTTCCAGGCGTCAGACGAGGAGTAGAATTCATCCCCTTTAAGCTGTTTATAGGTAACCCTTGCCACAGCCGTCGAGCCCAGAACCAGGGCGATAATCCAGACCAGAAGGCCGATTATCCACAGGGCATAGGCAATCCAGTTTGCCTCGTTTCCCACAAGACAGGGGTATAGACCGTATCGATGCCAAGCCTCACCTAATGGAATACCGGCAAGGCGGAGAGAAAGATAGGAAAATACCCAATAAGCGGCGTATCCTGGTATGTTTGCCGAGAGCATTATCCATATCTTCTTACCGCTCAAGGCCAGTCGCGGAGCACGAAGAATATCTCGAACATCAAAGTATAGACTCATTGGACCCATTTGACTACCCTCCTTAATCCTTTTGGATATCCGTTCGAACGTGATCTACCCATGTTGCCATATTTATTACCGACGAGATTTCAGAGGCTGCATTCCGGGCGGCATCGTAGTTTGTAAATGTTCCGATCCTGACACGGTACCAAAACTCGTCCGTTTCTTCGAAATAAGCTTCCTGAACATAAGCATCAAACCCCAGATTCACCATTTCATCAGCCTGACGCCCCGCCTGTTCAAAAGTGGGCCAAGATGAAACCTGAATGGTCAGTTCGCCTTCGACCTTGGGTATCCTGGTCCCTCTGATGGGTTCAGGTGGTGGGGGAGGAGCCTGTGGTTCCTCCTCTCTCACTATCTCTGCCGTCGTTTCGACTCTTGCAGTGACCTCCTTGGAATCATTTGCCGCATCCTCAAAGACTACTTCAGTCAGATCAGTCAACACCTTATCCGGCATGAATTCTTCCTCAGTCGTTGGCTCAGTCAAAACCGTATCCGGTACCGCTTCCGCCACCGTTTCAATCTCCACTTCAGGTGGCTGTGCTCCAATGCGGAACTCGTAGGATTGAGAGGCTACTTTTTCTCCTTCTTCACCGGATACCACCACATCGAAAACATATTCACCCAGTTGGTCAGCCTCGAAGGACATTTGTTTTCCACCATCCGTAATAATCAGATCGGAAAAACTCAGTTTGCTGCTGG
>JAZGBI010000009.1 GCA_036476315.1 Candidatus Neomarinimicrobiota bacterium
ATCCGGGTCCCTGATATCCCCATCCTTTCGATGTTCCCACCGGAACAGCCGTTGGGCGGCGGCGGGGGAGAGGTCATTACTTGGGTCTTTGTCTTGCAGCGTACGTTCGGAAACCGCGTCCCATCCCTCGAAGCTCGGATATTGCCTCTGCTTGTACCGGTCCCAGGCACCGTTCGTCGTTCCCGTCCAGGCCACCTCCTCGTCCAGGTAGGGGCGCAGCCAGAATGCGTTGGCGTCGTAGGGCGAAATGCCGAAATGTTTGGGTCCTGGAGGACTCCGTTTCAGGCTGATCGTCCCGGCATAATAGTTGGGATGACCCTCTTTGGTCACCACGTTCACAACGCCGGAACGTACGTTATGGTATTGCGCACCGAATCCACCTGTTTGAACCGAGATTTCGCTCACGGCACTTAAAGGGATTTGAGTGATGGGATTGTTATCTCTTCCATCCCTCAGAACGACGCCATCCACCATGAACAAGGCTTGGTCTCTTCCGCTTCCCCGAATGCCCAGATCTGAAGTGATCCCGGCCTCCAGTCCCAGTACTTCCGTGATGCTCACAAAGGGAAGTTCTTCAATTCTTCTCGAGGTAATACTCTTCTGACTGGCGGCCACATCCCTTTTGATCATCCGCTCTCCGGCAGTCACCACGATTTCCTCACCTGCAAGCACTTCAGTTGGCATCTGAAAATCAAGCGTGGTGGTGAGGTCAATCTCTACTCGAACGTTTTGAATCGCATAATCGGCGTAGCCGATCATCGAGGCCCTAACGTTATAACTTCCCGGTGGAACGTTCAGGATGACGAAATACCCGTTCTGGTCCGTCGCGGCCCCGATATCTGTCTCCTCGACGATGATATTAGCGCCCACGAGCCGTTCTCCTGTCTCCGAATCTGTAACGGCACCCGCAATCTTTCCCGTCACGCCTGCAAACGCCATGTTGAGCCACACCCCAGTCGTGGCCGTGGCAATGAAGATTTTCCTAATCAATGGAGTCATCTCCTTTCGAGCTGATTTTCTGGTTGGATTTCTGTCACGGTCAATTGGGATTGGGGAGGGGAAGAGAGTCCTTTTTCAAGCGATCCATCGTACCACGTCTCACCTGAGTCGTTCACGCCTTGACCATGCTGGGACATTATGAAACCAAAGTACAAGTTGTCAAGACATTAGTGCTCAAACATCTAGCGAAGAATCACAAGCTTTCGAACGGCGGATCGACCTTCCTGAGTTTCAAAATAAGCGATGTACACGCCACTCACCACGACCTGCCTGGAGGAAGTGACCGAGTTCCACGCCTCGTCTCCACTCCCGTCGGAGTGGTCAATTGTCTTAATAAGATCGCCCCGTTCGGTGAAAATCTTGATGGTACAAGCAGGGGGCAGATTGTAAAACATGATTCGATCCGGATCACTCTCGCCAAACTGAAGTTCCCTGGCCTTTATGTTGAACGGATTCGGGACAATTCTAATGTCCTCCAGAGTTTCCCCTGCCTCTCGCCTTAAGAAGGCAGGTTCACTCGTCATAGTGAAAAACTTGCTGCTTAAGAGGGGAACTCCTGGCTTGATTTCGTTGGCATTACCGTCATCGAAACTGACGATATAGTAGTAGTAGTCGAATCCCCTCACCGCCGATCTGTCTTCGTATTCATGCACGACGGGGTTTCCGGTACCCTCACCGCATTCAAATATGAGATCATAGGTGGAATCGGGTACATGGATCGCCCGGAAAATGTTGTATCCCACGGCGGGATTGACCGGGTCACTTTCTGCGTTGTCCGCCCAGCTTAATGCAATGCGGTCTCCCCCGGAGGACACCTCAAAAAGTTCTGGAGGAGGAGGCGGTGATGGAATGGCAAAGCCGGAGCTATAATTGGCGATAGATCGGCCGAACGTCTTAAACAGGGAATCCTGGCTCGTGTAAACCCATGCGTTCTTGTATTCATCACCGTTTGTTGTGGTGGATCCATCGGGTAACGTAAAGGTGAGGCTTTCACCCTTGTACCATCTGAGCCACCGGGCACCGATCTCGTAGACCTCCTTTCTCCCAAGGCCGGATACACCCTCTGCCAGGACAATGTGGATGCTGTCTCCGGGTTCAAGAGTATATGGGCCAAATCCCTGGCCATGGGAGTACCCACCCGGGTTGCCAGGGTCTCCGGCCTTCACATAAGTGTTGGCCGGGGCGTTGCAGTCGATGGGGGTGGAGCACCCTGTGTCTTCTCCGTGCCGCCTCAAAGGATGCCCAGCCGTCATGGCAGCATACTCTTCACCCATCTGGGCCTCATTGAACTGGCTGTTACCCGACGTGATTTTCAAATCGGACTGCAGGTACATGGTGGTGGTAGGTTGGTCAGGGTCATCAGATTTGTCTTCGGTCGATTTGTCGGCATGGAGCGTCAGCATCCCCACGTACTGGGCAGCAGCCAGATGGCCATCGGATGTGGTCCAGGGACCTCCGATGCTGTTGAAACTCGCCTGGGAGTGAAGTCCCAACCAGGAGAATTGAGCTCTGAAGGGGTCTCCCGTTACAGGATGAACGAAAACGGCGTCACTAACAGTACTGTGTCCCCATCCCATTGACTGGGGCATAGCGCCCCCATGATAATGCCTCGCCTCTTTCGTGGGGGAATACCGGTATTGAAAGAAGAACACCACGTCGGTGAGAGTTTGGGAGTGTGTGACGCTGCTGTCCTTCTTCGCGATGCCCGTATTCTTGAAAACATAATCGTAAATGAAATAGTTGTCGTGGTTCTGATTGCTGAATGCAGAGATCTTCCGCCGGAAGGTGATTCCTATACCCGTGTGGACGACATTGTAAATCACTCTGTCCGCTTCGAGTGCTGGATCCACTTCATCCACTTCATCATCACCGTACATCATTCTGGATCCGGGGATGCCGTCAACGAAAACACCGGGATGGTCAAATCGGCCGACCATTTTGAATTCAACTGGAATCATTTCATCAATATCATCGAGAACTCTCGGCCCCACGTGCACGACCTTATATGGAAAGGTTTTGTTCACAAGTGGATCGTTGTAATCCGTTGAGCCGATCCAGAGGGCCTTCGCCGCCACGGTATCTTGGTATCTGTACTGAGCGGGCCACCTCAAGCCATCTTGCTGGCTGTAGATCCGGCCAACCTCCCTTTCTCCCCCGGCACTCGAGTACCAGCTATGAATATTACCCACACCCAACCACTTGGTTTCGTCGCCGATGGCGGTGCTGATGAAGATTACGAACAAGAGGAAATGAAGAAATCCCCTCGATTTCAGGGCGAATATGCTTTGAGGCAAGAGAGGTGCAGCAGAGGTTCCGGGTGGTTGGTACACTATCATGAAATTGGGGGTTACCAATACGCGCTTCATTTTATTTTAAGTCAATTCAGATAAGTTATCAAGCAATTAGTCATGGCCGGGAAGCATGCGGTATATTGCGGCGATTGTCCAATCTGAGTAAGGAACCACGGCTTACACGGATTTCACCAATTATTCCGCCCCAATCCTAAAGCTAGTGCAGTGCTTGAGAAAACCCTTACAATACTGGGTCATTGCGAGCGGAGCGAAGCAATCTCGTAAGTCTACTAATCATAACATTCCAGATTGCTTCTCCCGACACGTCCCCGCTTTTCGCGGGACAGGCGGTATGGCAATGACAGGCTATTGTGTGTCGTCATTGCATGCCCAGGCGGGAAAAAGCGGCAGTCTAGCTAAATCCATACTTCCTCGTGGCTGGCGGTTCTCTAAGGCCTGTAGATCGCTAAACTCAGTACTTAAACTGGAGAGAGTCTCGAATGCTCCGGAATTCCTTCGAATATTCGGGATGAAAATGGTCAAATATTACTCGATTGAGATCAATGATGAATTGATCCGCTTCATTGATTTTCACCCACCGCTGGTCCTGGTTATTATCGGTAATAATACAGATGACATAATCAATCTCCGGGGTATTCACGCAGGCAACTTCGGATCTATAGTCATTCAGAGCTCCCGTTTTGGAGGCGACGTTAAGGTTGCTGGGAACCTGCGTGGGAGCATAGCTGTCCCAGAACGGGTGCGACAGGATCCGGTAGATCTCCTCACAGGATTCCCGTGTCAACATACGTTTGAGAAAAATGTTCTCCATGAGAAGACCCATCTCTTCCGCGGTGGTCATACCCCAACCGTATTTTTCTTTCTGAACTTCTCTCCCTGTCGAAAAAGAGTTCATTCGCGTGACAGATAGTCCCAGTGAATCCATCGACTCATTGACAGCGTCCCCTCCTCCCAGCGTTTTCGTGAGCCAGATGGCGGCGACATTATCACTCACTGTCAGCATGAGATGCACCAGATCCTTCACCGTTATTGAGGTGCTGTCTTTGAAAAACTGCAAGTATCCGGATCCTCCGTATACCAGGCTGTCCCTATAGATCCAGGTGTCGGTGTACGCGATATTTCTTTTCTCCAGCAGATCAAATACGTGGACAGCGATGGGGATCTTGATGAGGCTTGCAGTAGGGAAGGTATCTTGGGCGCCGATGGAAATCGTTTCGCCTGTCTTCAAATTCTTGAAGTAGAGGCCCGCATCGCCATGGAACCCTGTAATTCTTTCCACAAGTCTCTCCTTAAGCGCTGAATCTTGAGACACTCCCGGCGCCAAGAAAAGGAGAACAGTCGCAATCGTAATTCCCGTTGTCTGAAGCGTCACAGACCTACCTGCCAACCTTCTCCCACCCGATTCTTGACATGTGAGCATAGATCACCGCTGCCGATCCGGCTGCGGTCAGCAGGAGCAAAAAGCCGGCAGTATACTCCCCCAGGATCAACTTGCCAAACCCGAATAGAGCTGAGAGAACAAGGACGCATCCCGCTATCCAATCAACGAAAAGAAGGCGGTAACCACTATCGCTTTGAACCTCCGGCAGCTTGGCCGAGATGGGCTTCCAGAGGCGACCGCCGGGGTGGACTCGTTCGTAGAACGACAACAGCGTTTTTTCTTCTGTGGGGGATGTCAGGTAAGTGACTGCGAGCCAGACCAGAGTTGACCAAGGAACGATGAGGTAAAGGGTATGAGGGAACTGCGTAAAAGGGGCCTCAAAAACCGGGTCTATAAACGGGACGACCGGCCTCACAAAAGGGAGAATGATAAACGGTGCAATCATGGCGGAAATCTCGGACCAGGCATTGATTCTCCACCAGAACCAGCGCAGTATCAGGACAAGACCTATGCCGCCGCTGAATTCTAGAATTAGCGCCCACGCGTCGCTGATTCGGTCCAGCCTGGAAGTAACGAACAGCGAGAGGATCATTATGACAACCGTCGTTATCCTCGCAACTCTGACGTAATATTTTTCATCTCCCGCCGGCCGGTAGAACCGGCGATAGAAATCATTGACGACGTAGGAAGTTCCCCAATTCAACTGTGTTGAAATTGTGGACATGTAGGCGGCCAGAAATGCCGCCAGAAGCAGACCCAGCAGTCCCGTGGGAAGATAGTCTCTCATTACCATGACAAATCCTTCCCCCTTGTTTTCCACGGCCAGGTCCGGGTAGAGGGTGAGGGATACCAGGGCAACGATAATCCAGGGCCAGGGGCGAAGAGCATAATGGGCGATGATGAACCACAAGGTGGCAAAGAGGGAATGTTTTTCGTCTTTAGCTGACATCATTCTCTGGGCTACATATCCACCGCCACCCGGTTCTGCCCCCGGGTACCAGGAGGCCCACCATTGAATCCCGAGGTAAGCGAAAAAGGTCAGGACAGTCATGGAAAGGGCCCCGCCCACGAGTGATGCGCCATCTCCAACGGAAGGGGTGAACTGAAACACCCATTCAGGCAGCTTTTCTTTCAGACCTGCGAGGCCTCCCACTTGTGGGATGTTCACCGCAATGACGGCCAGAACGATGGTCCCCGTCATGGCCAGGACGAACTGAAAGGCATCGGTGATGGAGACCCCCCAAAGGCCAGAAAGGGAAGCATATACTGCAACAATACTCATGATGATCCCCACCAGAAGAAGGTGTGAGCCAAATTCAAAGCCTAGAAAGGAGACATTTGTGATGCCAAAGAAAGTGAATCCGGGAAACATGACGGTAAGAATCTTCACCATGGCCAGGTTCACCCATCCCATGATGATCATATTCATGAACAAGCCCAGATAAAGGGCACGAAATCCCCGCAAAAAGGCTGCCGGTTTCCCTGAGTAACGGATTTCCGCAAATTCCACGTCGGTCATGATTCCCGCCCGTCTCCAGAATCTCGCAAAGAAAAACACCGTAAGCATTCCACCGAACAGCATGTTCCACCATATCCAGTTGCCGGCGATCCCGTTTTTTGCCACAAGTTCGGTCACGGCCAGTGGAGTATCGGCAGCAAAGGTGGTCGCTACCATGGTCGTGCCCGCTATGTACCATGGTAGATTTCTCCCCGTAAGGAAGAACTCGCTCGTATTCTTGCCTGCTCTCCGTGAAAAGAACACGGCAATTCCCATACTCAGAACCATGTAGAGCGATATGACAATCCAATCTGGATAAGATAGGTTCATGCCTTGCGAGCGTCCAGCAGTTGTCTCATCATCCTGATGTGGTCAGGATTTGTCCCGCAGCAGCCCCCGAGAATGGCCACCCCGAGATCAAGGAGTTTCTCCGCCTTTGGCTTGATGATTTCAGGGGTTTCCCTGTAAACGGAAACTCCGTCTTCCCATTGTGGAATACCGGCATTCGGCTGAGCGATTATCGGGAAGGTGGTCACCGAAACCATCTCTTCCACAATGGCGATCATATCATCGAAACCCGTACCGCAGTTGGACCCCACAATGTCTGCTCCCGCAGCGGTCAGTCTGTTTACGGCAGTTTCAACATCCACTCCCCACATGGTCCGGAGACCGGCTTTTCCCATCTCGAACGTCATGGTCGCCACAACGGGAAGTTGTGTTGTTTTCTTGGCCGCTCGTACAGCAATTTCGGCTTCCTCGGCAGCCATCATCGTCTCCACGAATATGACATCCACGCCTCCTTCTGCGAGGGCTTCTGCCTGTTCAGAAAACATCTCGAGAGCGTCCGTGAGAGTGCGAGGTCCCAGGGGTTCAAGGATGTCGCCCGTGGGACCCATGGAGCCTGCCACGAAACGCCCCTCGGGGCACACTTCCCGGGCCAGTTGGGCTGATCTTTTGCAGAATTCTGCCACACGCTCCTCGAAATTGTGAAGAGCAAGCCGGGAACGATTGCCACCGAAAGTGTTTGTCTCCACAATCTCTGAACCTGCATCGAAGTAATCGTGGTAAATGGCCTGGATAATCTCAGGATGGCTGACGTTGTACTCTTCGGGACACCCGCCGGCGGGCAGTCCCCTGTTTTGAAGCTCTGTACCCATGGCACCGTCTCCCAGCAGTGTTACTCCCGATTTTGCCTTTTCCAGAAGACTCTGAATCACGATTTCTCTTTGTGGTCAATTCCCAGCAGTTGTTTTGCCTTCTCGACGGCCTCAGACGCATTCTTTCCGTATGCGTGGGCCCCGATCTTGTCGGCAAAGGCCTGGGATACGGGTGCACCGCCTATCATCGTTTTCACAGACATTGCTTCCTCATTGAGTCTATCGATAACTACCTTCATGTATCCCATGGTCGTGGTCAACAGGGCCGACATTCCCATAATATCCGCTTTCTCATTTTCCACTGTTTCCAGAAACGTATCAACCCGGGTGTCCACCCCCAGGTCTATCACCTTGAATCCTGCCCCTTTCAGCATCATTCCCACGATGTTTTTGCCGATATCATGTATGTCTCCTTTCACCGTACCGATGACATAAGTCCCCACCCTCTCTGCTTTTGATTTGGACAGGAGTGGTTCGAGAATGGCAAGGGATGCTTTCATGGCCCGGGCAGAGATCAAGACCTCGGGGACAAATATAATATTGTCACGGAACCGGATGCCCACTACATCCATTCCCGGGACAAGACCTCTGTCCAGGATCTCCTTTGCGGTCAATCCCTGGTCAAGGAGCTGATCTGTCCGATCTTCACACTTCTTCTTGTCACCATCAATGATGGCCTGCGCCAGTTCCCTGAGGAGTTTTTCAACCATCTGCAGGGATTAACCAATTTGTGTATCGTATCACCAATTCGCCGACAATTGATGGCAGCGCTATTAAGAAGGTTTTCCCCACGCTAAGAATTCCCCACGGGGAAGTGCATGGACTGCACGAAGAGTTCGTGAAAATCGTCCCGCTCGGAAATCTCCACGTACTCGATAATTTCGGATAGATGTTCAGCCTTCTTTCTCGCCTTCCTGGACAGCAAGATCGCCTCTGCCCCGGCTAGGGATGCATTGCCGATGAACTTGACCTGTTCGGGGGAGACTTCCGGGAGCAGTCCCGAATCAATGGCATCCTCGCCTCTTACGTGATTTCCGAATGCCCCCGCCACATAAACCTGTTTGATGTCTTCTGCTTTTACGCCAAGCTCTTTCATAAGGATCTTAATCCCCGAAGCAATGGCGCTCTTCGCCAGCTGAACTTCCCGGATATCTTTCTGCAAAAGCATCACCGATTTCTCCTGGTCAATCTCCGCGATGGTGATGTCGTTGGCACCGTTGGTCCGGTGGACGATGCGGGACTTCAAACTCTCGCTCACTGCCGGATTCAGCTCTTCTACACTCAGGATTCTTCCCGAGGGGTCTATCACGGATGCCCGAACAAATTCACACACCAGATCAAGGAGTCCCGAACCGCAGATTCCCAGGGGTTCCCGGTTGCCAATGGTACGGAACTCCAGTTCTCCGTCAACTATGCTAGCTCGCTCGATGGCGCCATGCGCAGCTCTCATTCCCCACGTGATATACGCCCCCTCCCATGCGGGTCCTGCCGGCGAAGAGCAGCAAAGAAGCCTTTCCTTCGATCCCAGGACCATCTCCCCATTCGTCCCGATGTCGACTACCAGCTGTACGTCGTCTTGTTCTTCCATATCCAGATTCGTGAGAACCGCTGTGATGTCGCTTCCCACGAAACATGCCAGATTCGGAATTACGTAAGCGGTGGCGTGACGATTCAGCTGAAGTCCGATATCGTCTGCCGGAACGGTTGCCGGTCCTCTGAACACAGGTGTGTAAGGCTTGTAAGCAAGATGTCTGGGATCAAGATTGAGCACGATGTGCTGCATGACAGTGTTGCCGGCTATGGATGCCTTATAAATATCATCCCGTGGGACATCTGCCCGGGAGCAGATATTCTCAACCAGTTCGTTCATGGTCTTGATAATGAGCCGGTGGAGCAATTCCAGTCCCCCGGAATGCTCCACAATATGGCTAATCCTCGATATAACATCAGCCCCGTAGTTTTTCTGGGGATTCACCGTCGATGCAACCGCGGAAACCTGCCCTGTGTTCATGTTCAAAAGCCTTGCGGCCACGGTCGTGGTACCGATATCGAAAGCCACGCCAAACAGTGTTTCTGTGGTGGTTCCTCCTTCTACAGTCATCATCTCATCGTCGTCAAGCACGACGGTGACTTTCTGATCATGGGATCGGAGGAGGTTCGGCAGATGCCTCACCCCGGGAAGGCGAATACTAGACACATTGTACCCTTTTATGGCGAGTTCCTCTTCTAACCGTTCCAGGTCGAAGTATTTTTCACCCAGGCGAGCTTGAGGCAACTCGACGAAGATTTTCCTTGTATCGGGGTCAAGAGGAAAATGGCCCCGCACACCCTCCGTCAGGATGACCTCGCTGAAGGATTGGGATTCTTCCGGTACCAGACAGACACTATTTCCTGTCACCGATGCCTGACAGGAGAGTCTGACCCCTTTGGAGATCTCACTAGGGGTGAGGAGTTCTTCCTCAACCTTCGCCGGTTCACTGGCGCTTCCCTTGACGTTTACTTTGCATTTGGCGCATGTTCCGATTCCCGCGCAGCTGGACTCGATAACGATTCCTAGGGCCAGGCCGGCGTCGCGGAATGTGGTTCCGGTTTCGAAATGCCCCGTCTTCTTGCCGGGAAGAAAATGAATTCTATGTTCTCGCATGGAGGTGGCTAAGAAAGGTATCCGGTGAAGAAGGACAATCTTCTTTAATGGGTGGGGTCGTACGTTCCAAATTCATCCGCCAGCGCCGCCAGGATTTCAATATTTTCCGGTGGTGTATGAGGTGCGACGGAGCATGCGGAACTCAAGATATACCCCCCTCCCGGCTTCCCCACCTCGAGCCGCCACTTGACATCCTCTTTGACTGAATCAAGTTGACCGTTGAGAAGCGTGTTGACGGGATCGATGTTTCCTTTGATGAAGACTTTCCCGCCAAGAACTTTCTTGGCTTCTTCCAGCTCTACAGTCCCCAGGGGTGGGGGATCAAGGGTGTCAATGCCTCCGGTACCGCTTTCCATCATGAGGTCAAGGCGGTCGCCAATACTGCCACAGGTGTGAGTGTACACGGGGATGGAGAACTTTTCTTTGATTCCCTTTATGACCATTTTTTCATAAGGCAGTACGAATTCACTGTAGTGGTCCCGTGAGATAAGTCCCCCACCCGCGAACGCGGACGAGATGAGCACGGCGTCCACGCCGCACGCCGCCTGTCGCCTAGCCAGGTCTATGGCTCCTTCAGCGAGACGTCCAAGACAAGCCTTCGCCTTCCCCGGGTCATCTAGGATTCCCATAAGGGCACTCTCGTAGTTGAGAAGTTCCAGGAACTGCGACCACGGTGAGAATACCTCAGAGTGAACGGAAATGCCGTCTCCCACCGCTGCCTTTACTCTCCTTATCGTGTCAAAATGATAGTCGGGGAAGAAATTGTCAAACGGAGCCGGTTCGGACTCAAATCCCCACCCATAAGGATAGGTGATGTCCGTCAGTTCCCACGGCTCCACGTAGTAGAGTTTCTCCGGCTTCAACTCCTGAAACGTGGGGAAATATCGTGAGCCGTCAGCCATGTAGTAGTGAGGATTGTCATCATGAGGAAACACGGTATAGGCACCGCTCTTCCAGCGGATAATCCGTTCCTCTTCTCCCTGCTCAATTTTTTCTATTTGATCTTCATAGTTGGGATCTCTTCCAGGAAGATTCACCAGAATCCCGTCGAATTGATATCGTTCCCTCATGCGAATCAACGCTTCGGTGAATCCCTCAGTGGTGTACCATATCTTCATGGGATCGATTCCTGAATAGAGGAAGTAGTGACCCAGGGACAGCTGGCACATAACCGGAACGTGATCCGCTTTCTGAAGACTCATCGCCTTTTCCAACCGGGTTCTCGAGTTCATGAGGACGAATGCGTGAAACTTTCCCTTTTGGCCTGAAGGATTAGCGGACGGAATTGGATTTCAAGTATAGTCTCAATCCCCAAACGAGACAAGTGGTTTCACCCGGAGCTCCTGTCGTTTCTCCCACTGCCACTTCCTTCCCAGTCGCACAGATAGAAGAGGTCACCAATGGATTCCCGGCGGCGAATCAATTTGGGTATTCCATTAGCAAGGAGCACCTCGGCTGGCCTGGGTCGTGTATTGTACTGACTTGCCATGGAAAACCCGTACGCCCCTGAATCCATGACGGCAACGAGATCCCCTTCCTTTACTTCCGGAAAAGGGCGATTTTCGGCGAGTCTGTCGGTGTTTTCACAGATTCCCCCGGTGACATCCACTCTCCCCACGGGAGGTGCATGGGGATCTCCAACCTTCAGAATCCGGTGGTAGGTATGGTACAGTGCCGGTCGCATGAGGGTATTCATTCCCGCGTCCAGACCCACAAAGTCTTTGTAGCTGCTCTTTTTGCCCGTTACCCGGGCGAGAAGAAATCCCGCGTTTCCTATGAGGAATTTCCCGGGCTCAACGATGAGAGTGGGAGATTCTTTTTCTCCCCGGTCATAGAACTTGTGGTAGACTGCTGACAAAACGTTGAACAACTCCACAACATTGAGCGGCTTGTCTTCTTCCCTGTAGGGGATACCGAATCCTCCCCCCATGCTCACGAAGTTGAACTTAATGGACAGACGGGACTCGAGAGATTTCGCCACTTCCAGGATAGTCGTGAGAAGGTGAACAAAGTAGTCCTGCTCAAGATTTCCGGATCCTGTCATACACTGGAGGCCAAACCGGCTGATTCC
>JAZGBI010000010.1 GCA_036476315.1 Candidatus Neomarinimicrobiota bacterium
CTATTCCTGTTTCGTGTCGGAACAGACCCGGTTGCCATTCATGACAATGTGGGATGCGGTCGGAGCGATCTTGGCACTCATGAAAGCCCCAAAGAACTCACTTCGCCGGGCGGTGTATCACGTCGCAGCATTCAGCCCCTCTGCCAGGGATTTCCGGGAGAAGATTGTCTCTTTTTTCCCGAATGCCGAGATAGATTTCGCGGTGGACGAGAACCGACAATCCATCGTGGATAGCTGGCCTATGGATATTGACGATACGGCAGCCCGTGAGCAGTGGGGATGGAATCCGGAATATGATTTCGACGGCGCGTTTGAAGACTACTTGATACCTGAGATCCGGAAAAGGTACAACCCTTGAGATTCCTGACTCGATCCGGTGTCATCCTGATATTCTAGGGAGGAACCATGCATATAGTTCAAACGAGACTGACGGAAGAACTCCATAATATCAGAGATTCCGGCTTGTTCAAGGAGGAACGTGTCATAGAGTCCCAGCAGCAAGCTGACATCAAGGTCAAGGGTAAATCCGTTCTCAACTTCTGTTCAAACAATTACCTGGGCCTGGCAAACAGTCCGGAGCTCATCAGGGCGGCGCAGATGGGTCTCGAAAAATGGGGATTTGGGCTCAGCTCGGTACGGTTCATCTGCGGGACGCAGACGATTCACAAGAATCTGGAGCGGAGAATTTCAGAATTTCTTCAAACGGATGATACGATTCTCTACACATCGTGCTTTGATGCCAACGGCGGCTTGTTTGAGACTCTCCTGGGGCCCGAAGACGCCATCATTTCAGACCAGTTGAATCACGCATCCATTATTGATGGAATAAGGCTCTGCAAGGCGGGCCGGTTTCGATTTGAGCATGCGAACATGAACGCTCTTGAGAAAGTGCTGGAAGAGACCCGGTCTCACCGTACCAGACTTATTGCCACAGATGGTGTCTTCTCCATGGATGGAGATGTGGCAAAACTGGATGTCATCTGCGATCTTGCCAGGAAATTTGACGCACTCGTACTGGTGGACGATTCCCATGCTTCGGGATTTTTTGGTCCCACAGGCCGCGGTACTGCGGAGCAGTGCGGAGTCCTGGGCCGGGTGGATATCATCACCTCGACTCTGGGAAAGGCGCTTGGAGGGGCTAGCGGTGGTTTCACGTCAGGTCGGAAGGAAATCATCGACCTCCTCCGGCAGAGATCCAGGCCTTACCTTTTCAGCAATACCCTGGCTCCCCCTATCGTGGCCGCCAGTATTGCCTGCCTCGACATGCTGTTTGATACCACCGAACTGAGAGACCGCCTCGAAGTAAACACCCGCTACTTCCGGAAAGAGATGACGGATGCTGGATTTGACATCAAGCGGGGGATCCACCCAATCGTTCCCATCATGCTGGGTGATGCCAAACTGGCTCAGGACATGGCGGCGGATCTTCTGAACGAGGGGATTTACGTGATCGGATTCTCCTACCCCGTTGTGCCTAAAGGAGAAGCCCGGATCCGCGTACAGGTGAGCGCTGCCCACACAAAGAAGCACCTGGACCGGGCAGTGGAGGCGTTTAAGGAAGTGGGCAGGAAGTATGGTGTGGTGTGACTTCTGGCCACAGAGAACAGAGAGGACTTGAGTTTGCTGTCAAAATGTTCATCCAGTCTGATCTATTCACGAGCCACCCTGTGCGCCTCAAACCACATTCAGTATTTTCTTCATTAATTTTGATTTGACAACCTTTTGAATTCTGTTGTTTTGTGGTCCTTGGCGTTCTTCTCCCTCCGTAGGAGACCCCACGGGTTACAGGGACTACCTTGGAGGTGGCGAATCTCATCTCAAGATCCTTTGGAAGATCCTGTGGATAATTGAGGTTGGACGTCAGACACCAAGTACGCCAGGAATACTAGAGTATATTTATTTCTCTGTGCTCTCTGTGGCTAGTCAATGAAGTTGAAAATGATTGACATCGAGAAGATGCTCAGGCTAAATTCGCCACCGCTTTTCCGAAGAGATACTCTCGACGAAACCTTCGAGATACGGAATGTTTGAGAAGAATACTCCCCGTCTGATCATCATCGGCATTGTGCTCCTCTGGGCTGTCTACGCCCTTTACCCCACTTTCAAGTATCAAACGCTAGATCCGGACGAGCTAGAAACTCTCCGGCAAACGGGGAAATTGGATGAACTGGAGAAAAGGACTATCAGGCGCGGTCTTGACCTCCAGGGCGGCATGCACATCGTCCTTGAAGTAGACATTCAGACGCTGTATGAAAACCTGGCCTCCAACAGGAATGAAAAGTTTTACGATGTCCTCAATGCTGCCAGAGAAAGAGCCGAGAAGACGGAACAGGATTTTGCCCGAGCCTTCATGACCGAGACTGAGGCAAACGAGTTAAGACTGAGACGCTACTACCCCGACTTTGGATCATCCAATCAAGCCATCATGTCTGCACTTGAGAACGAGTCTGTGGATGCCATCAACCGTGCCCTGGAGATTCTTCAGAATCGCGTTGATCAATTCGGCGTATCAGAACCGACCTTACAGAAACAGGGGAATCGAAGAATCATTGTTGAACTCGCCGGCATTCAGGATCCCGACAGGGCGAGAGCGCTCCTTGAAAGTACCGCCCAGCTCGAGTTCGTACTTCTCAAAGATCCAGACATCACTCAAGATTTTCTCACACGGATCGATAGATCTCTCAGGGGGAGAGAGGAACTCGTGGAGGTGACAGGCGATACGGCGGTGGGAATGGCAGAAGCTGGGGAGACAACGGAAGCAGTGCAAACAAGGACCGCCCAGGAAAAAGAAGTGACACTGACAGAACTCTTTGGAGAAACGGCACCTGAGGATACCACTGAAGAGGATACTTCAAGCGTTCTCGTTGACGAGCAATTGTTTGAGGAGCGCCCCTTCTCATCGCTCCTGAGAAATCTGGGCAACGATCTGGGTGTTCCTGAACAGAACGTATTTGCAGTAAGAAGAATCCTGGAAATGGCAAATACCCGGGAGATTCTGAGAGCGGGTGCCGGGCGGCTGGCCTGGAGCACGGACAGGGAATTCTGGAACAGTCCCGACGGAGCTCAGGAGGCCTTCTTCCGGCTTTACCATCTCGATGCTGAACCGGGCTTAACGGGGGGCGTTATAGAAGAGGCGACGGAGGACCTGTATAACGGTCAGCCCATTGTCAGTCTGAGCATGAATTCCGAGGGCGCCAAAACTTGGTCCCGCCTAACGGGTGCGAACGTGGGCCGACGGGTGGCCATCGTCCTGGACAAGAAAGTCCATATGGCTCCCGTGATCAGGACGAAGATCACCGATGGCCGTACCCAGGTGGAAGGATTCTCCAACATGGCGGAAGCCAAGGATATCGCTATCGTACTCCGGGCGGGCGCGTTGCCTGCCCCTGTGGACATCATCGAGGAACGCACTGTGGGGCCTTCCCTTGGACTGGACTCCATCCAAATGGGGACCCGATCCATCATCATTGGCCTCGTTCTTGTGCTTTGCTTCATGGTCATCTACTACAAAATGTCCGGTATTATTGCAGCTTTTGCCGTTAGCTGGAACCTTATTCTCGTTCTTGCCGTTCTGGCCATGCTGAAAGCCACGCTGACCCTTCCGGGGATTGCGGGACTGATTTTGACCGTTGGCATGTCTGTGGATGCAAACGTCATCATATTTGAGCGAATCCGGGAAGAATTTGCGAAGGGTAAGACTGTGAAGGCCGCGATTGATAGCGGCTACTCCCGGGCTCTCACCACCATCATCGATGCCAATGTTACCACCATTCTGGCTGCGCTGGTACTCATGCAATTCGGGACAGGTCCTCTCAAAGGATTTGCTGTCGTGCTCTTCTGGGGTATTACCATCAGTATGTTCACCGCTATTTTCACCACCCGGACCATCTTCAATGTCGTCACTTCAAGACGGCACCTGCAGAAACTGAGCATATGAGATTCCTGAAAGAAACGCACATCAATTTTCTTGGAATGCGCCGATTTGGCTTTGTCGTTTCAGGTGCCCTTATCCTGGCGGGACTGGTATCTCTTTTCCTTCAAGGGGGACCGAGACTTAGTATCGACTTCGAAGGGGGAACGCTGGTCCAAATCCAGTTCAGGGAAAACGTGGACATTTCCAGTATCCGCACGGCCCTGGAGATGATCAATATGGACAACAGTGAAATTCAAACGTTCGGTGCCCCCAACGAGATCTTGATCCGCCTCAAGACGTTCCAGGAAACCGAATCGCTCACGGCACAACTCTCGAACAGCATAAAGCAGGTTCTTCCCCACGAAGAGCTTGAGTTCAGACGCATTGAGACGGTGGGACCCAAGATCGGTTCTGAACTCAGCAGCAAAGCACTCCTTGCGGTTTTTTCCGCCATCGCAGGTATTCTCATATACATCTCCATCCGGTTCGAGTTCAAGTTTGCCATGGGAGCCATTGCCGCGCTCGTTCATGATGTCCTCATCACACTCGGCATTTTCTCCATCATGAACTATGAAATCTCCCTGGCCATCATCGCTGCTTTCCTCACCATTGTAGGGTATTCTCTTAATGACACCATCGTCGTTTTTGACCGGATCCGGGAGAACCTGAAACGGTTCAAACAGGAATCCTACGTTTCCATCATTGACCGGAGCATCAATGAATCGCTGTCGAGGACAATTATCACATCACTCACAACCTTTGTCGTTGTCTTCACTCTCTGGATCGCAGGGGGCGAGGTGATTAGGTATTTCGCTTTTGCCATGATCGTTGGTGTCATTGTGGGAACCTACTCCTCCATATTCATCGCCAGCCCTGTTGTCGTCATCTGGCAGGAAAAGGCGGGCCGGGGCGAAAGTTCCTAAGTTCTCCAGACTCTGAATCGATCAATTCAGGATACCTGCGCTTCATCTGGACAGTGGATTTTTCATTTCACGGATTCGTGGATGTGTTCCTTTCTCCCGGCCATAAGTAGCTGAGTAATCTGTGCGCCCGAAAGTTCTCTTTCTGTACATTCTTCTGTGTGCCGTCTGGAGCACCACCTGGCTTGTTCTGAAAATAAGCCTCACGGGAACACCGCCCATTCTGGGAGTTGCTCTCAGATTCTCCATTTCTGCATTCGTACTCTGGATGATTTTCTTCCAGAGGAGGGAAAAACTGACCTTCACAAGACCGGCAATAAAGGTCTATCTGGGATTCGGTGTCCTGAATTTCGCCACCTCCTATACACTCACCTACTGGGGAACCCAGTATATCTACTCCGGCCTTTCTGCCATTCTCTGGGCGACACTGCCCATTTTCGTTGCTATCATGGCTCACTTCATGCTGCCAGATGACCCGCTTACAATCCGGAAAATTGTTGGGGGAACAGTTGGTCTGCTGGGAACCTCTTTCATTTTCTTCCGAGGTGCGGAATCGTTCGAGGATTTCAATCTCATCGGTGTCCTGGCCATTCTTCTGGCGGTTATCATAGCCGCGGGACCCAACGTTCTCTATAAACTGCATCACCAAACGGTGTCACCACTTCATGTGAATGTGGTTGCCCAGACGGTTGCCGCCGTTCTACTTTTTCCCCTTTCGTGGATCCTTGAGGAGCCCGGAACCATGGTGTGGGATTCGGTCAATATCGCCGCCCTGCTCTACCTCGCTCTCTTCGGAACAGTCTTCACCTGGTCCGTCTACATTTGGCTGCTGACTCAGTTGACGGTCACTCAAGTGTCCGCTGTGGCTTTGATTCCCCCGGCGATGGCCGCATTACTGGGATGGGCGTTTCTGGGAGAGACTTTCACACCCAGAATGATGGTTGGCTCGATTCTGATCCTGCTGGGTGTCTTAGTGGTAAACTTGCACAGGAAGCCGATAAGAGAGAGGGGATCGAGGTGAGGTTCGAAATCCGGCCAGCTGCGGACTTCGACTTCTATCGCGGTCTGGAAGATGTGACTCGTGAACCTTTTGGACTGACGGAATGTCTGAATGGGGATCGATACACAACAGTCCTTTTCCAGGAGATTCTCACGATCAGACAGGAGATGACCGGCGGTGACCTCGTGGCCGAATGGGACGGGAATAGCCTCAAACAGAGGCCCATCATTGAGGGAGAAATTAGAAGACGGTTTGGCCTGGACCAGGACCTGAATGCGTTTAAGTGTTCTGTAAGAGACGATTCAAAGTTGGGTCCCGTTGTTGAAAGACTAAGTGGACTGACGGTATTTCAGAAATCCACCCCTTTCGAGGCCCTCGTCTCCGCCATCACCGATCAGCAACTAACCGTCCATTTTGCCACAACACTGAAACGGAGGCTGATCGAAACATACGGCGAAAGAATAGATCGTGGTGATATTCGTCTCTGGAACTTCCCGTCACCTGAAACTCTCGCGAACATTGAGGACCAGGACCTGCGCCCTCTTCAATATTCCGGTTCAAAAAGTCGGTCGATTGTTCAACTGGCAAAAGGCGTGGTCTCCGGAGATTATCCGCTTTATGAATGGGGAGGACTCAACGATGAGGATCTGCAGGAGAACCTCATGGGAATCTATGGTGTCGGTAGATGGACGGCAGAATACACCGCCCTTGTCGGATACGGCCGGAGCGATGTCATTCCTGCAGCCGACATTGGACTGCAGAGGGCCGTGGGCATTCTGTATGAAATGACTGACCGGCCGCAGGAGTCCGAAGTAAGAACTCTGGCAGAGAGGTGGCGTCCGTTCCGGGGATTTGCCACCTACTATATCTGGCATGAATTCGAATAGGAGGAAAAGTCGAATGATCCACTATACTTTCTTCAACTCACCTGTGGGGAGAATATCTATCGCCAAATCGGAGAGAGGTATCTGCCGGATTGGACTCCCTGGCGAATCGGAAGATTCCTTTCTTGCCTGGCATCGAAAATACTTCCCGGGAGAGAATGTGGTGAAAAGCGGACCGGCCCTGTCCGACGCCGTGGAGGAATTGATGCGCTACCTCGCTGGCGAATTGAGAGTGTTTTCGCTCGCGCTCGATCTGAGAACGTCCTTATTCAGACAAAAGGTGCTGGAGGAGGTTAGGACTATCCCCTACGGCGAGACGGCT
The DNA here is from genome assembly GCA_036476315.1 of Candidatus Neomarinimicrobiota bacterium. NCBI lineage: Bacteria > Pseudomonadati > Fidelibacterota > Fidelibacterota bacterium. The sequence goes on from JAZGBI010000010.1 coordinate 7,040, forward strand.
TCCTACAAGGAGATTGCCGAAAGAATGGGCAAACCGGGTGCCGCTCGAGCGGTGGGAGGGGCCAACGCTCATAACCCTCTTCCCATCGTTATTCCATGCCACAGAGTCGTGGCCCACGATGGAACGCTCGGTGGATATGGCGGTGGCCTTAATCTGAAAGAGCATTTACTTCAGCTGGAAGGCGCACCTTGACGAAGAAGGTCCGCTCGGCTGGGACACTCCCCTGGTTGTGATTGTCCAATTGTTCTTTCGGACGTAATTTTCCGTTCGACATATGGGTCGCTTACTCAAGAGGATTCGGGGAAAGATCGTGGCCGGTCTGGTTACCATCGCCCCCATCGCTGCCACAATCTATGTCATCAAGTTTCTCTTCAACATATTTGACAACTTCCCTCTTCTGGACCGGCTTCTTCCACGGGAGATCCCCGGACTGGGTCTCATCCTGTCACTCTTTGTA
>JAZGBI010000011.1 GCA_036476315.1 Candidatus Neomarinimicrobiota bacterium
TCGACCCCTTTCATGGCCTTCTTCAGTCCATAAGAGACTTCCCCCAGCTTTGTCGGGTCATTGTAGTAGGTTACTCCGGCGACAATTGCCTTTCCCCTCGCAGGGGGATCCTCAGATTTGAAGATTCCGGATCCTACAAAGACGCTTTCAGCCCCAAGTTGCATCATTAGAGCGGTATCGGCGGGCGTGGCGATGCCTCCGGCAGCGAAGTTAGGCACAGGGAGTTTTCCCAATTTGGCCACCTGTTTCACCAGACTGTAGGGAGCCCCCAATTCCTTGGCTTTTGCCATCATTTCCTCTTCGCCAAGAACCGTCAATTCCCTTATCTGATCCTGGACACTTCTCATATGCCTCACAGCTTCCACGATGTTTCCACTTCCCGCCTCTCCTTTGGTCCGGATCAGCGCAGCTCCCTCGCCGATCCTTCGAAGGGCTTCACCGAGATCCCGGCATCCACAGACGAACGGAACCTTGAAAGGGTGCTTGTTGATGTGATGAGCTTCATCGGCAGGAGTCAATACTTCACTTTCATCGATAAAATCAACACCGATGGCCTCCAGAATCTGTGCCTCGGCAAAGTGACCTATGCGGCATTTTGCCATCACCGGTATGGACACTTCCTTCTGAATGGTCTCAATCATCTTGAGGTCTGACATCCGGGCAATGCCCCCCTCCTCGCGAATGTCCGCCGGTATCCGCTCCAAGGCCATAATCGCCACGGCACCCGCATCCTCTGCGATCTTCGCTTGCTCGACGGTTGTGACATCCATAATGACACCACCTTTGAGCATCTCAGCAAGACCGACCTTGACCTCAAATGATCCCTTTTCCATCTTTCCTCACCTCCTCGACTTGTGCCGAAATTTCTTCAATGGTTGTCTTGACTTCCTCAATCAAATAATCGGGTGTCGACGCACCCGCCGAGATGCCGACCCTCTCCGCTACTGAAAGCCAGGAAGAGTCGATCTCATCTGAGGAATTCACCTGATATGTATTTGGATTAATCTCCCGGGCAAGCTCGGTCAGCCGCTTGGAATTCGCGCTTGTAAATGATCCGATAATGATCATGACATCACTATCCCGGGCCAGTTCCTTGATTTGTTGCTGATTGCGCTTCGTGGGATAACATATGGTATTGATAAAGTGGAGATCATACACCTTGGTCATCAAAATGTTGACAATCGCCTGAACGTTTTCGATGGTCTGAGTCGACTGGCTCACCACTCCTGCCTTCTTCATCTTGCGAAGCCCCTGGGCCTCCTCAGGCGTAGCCACAATGACGGGATCCTTCACCTGGCTCGCAATCCCAACGACCTCGTCATGTCCGTGATCTCCAATGATAATGATGGGACGGCCCTCTTTTTCGAGACTCTGAACCTCACTGTGTATCTCCTGGACGAGGGGGCAGGTGGCATCAATAATGTTCATGCCCTTCTCCTGGGCTTTGGACCAGATTGCTGCTGCCGTCCCGTGGGCCCGGAACAATACCGGGGCTTTTTCAGGAACATTGTCCAGGTTTTCCACAACCCGTGTCCCGGCCTCCGACAGGTCTTTCACCACACGCTCGTTGTGAACAATATGCCCCAGCATGAAGACTTCCCCGTTATGGCTGGCGTTTTCGTACGCCAAGCTTACGGCGTCTCTGACACCGAAACAGTATCCGGCGTCCTTGGCTATCGTTATCTTCACGCAGCACTCCCGTTGGCCATCTGAGACTCCAATTCTCTCAACGTATTTGAAACGACATACTCAACGGCCTGTTCCAGCCCCATCTGGACGGTGGTGCCCGCAGCAAACGGGTGCCCCCCTCCCCCCATCCGGCGTGCCACCATGTCGATCCTAACTCGCCCTTTTGACCGGAAATTCACCCGGCAGCTATCCCCCGTGAGTTCGTGGACCATTACCGCAACTTCAACTCCTCGAATCGATCTGACGACGTCCGTAAATCCGCTGACGTACTCGGGGCGTGCCCCCACTTTCTTGATCATCTCCCTTGTGACCGTGAACCAGGCCAATTTTCCTCCTCCGGTCAACCGGACCGTCTCAAGAGAATCTGCCATGAGAAGAATCCTCTCCACGGGTGTCGATTCATACACGCGTTGGTATAAGTCATAAGGCCTGATTCCAAGGCGAATCAATTCGCTGGCCATTTGATGAGCTCCGGCCGAGGTATTGTTGAAGCGGAAAGAACCTGTATCGGTCATTAAGGCAACGTACAGTCCCTCGGCAATTTCTTTCGTGAGTCCGTCATCACCACCCCAACGGGCCGTGGCATATTTCATATATTCGTACAAAAGATAGCCGGTTGCGCAGGCGGAAACGTCATGCAATGTGTATACAAAACCATTGGGATTGGGATGAGGATGATGATCGAGGGAAAAGGTGGGTACGGTCAGTCTTCTGAGATCCTCCCCCAGTTGAGCAAGGCGCTTGTAGCTTCCACTGTCGAAAATCACCGCAAGATCCACGTGCTCCAGCCAGTGGGCGTGTGATGCCCGGTCGTAGTACTCAAAAGGGGCCAGATCTGACAGGAACAGATACGCATCGGGAAGCGGCGAGGGATTGAGAATTCTACACTTCTTACCCCGGAGCGAAAGAAACTGATACATAGCCACCTGCGAGCCGAGCCCGTCCCCATCGGGCTCCACGTGCGTGGAGAAGACGATTGTCTGGGCGGTCCCAATCAAGCTGTGAAACTCCGCCCAACGCTCATCCGGTCCGTTCTGACTCATTTTCCCTCCTGACGTTTTACGGCGAAAAGCCCGGGACTCACCTCCGAGACCCGACGGTGACATAGGCGTCTGTTCCGAAATATGGAATCACCTGTTTAAGTTTCTGCCAGAAAATAAATTTACGCTTATAAACGAACATGTCAAAATCATACATCGATTCCTTACCTGAAACAACAGTCGTCTACTTCCTTACAAACCGCTTTCCACTCAGTTGAACAACTGCATCCTTTAACTCCAGCCTGAGCAACAAGTCCAGGACAGACGAGGGTTGGAGGTTCATTTCTTCAACTATGGCATCCACATGCTTCGGTTCATTTGAGAGAACCGAATAAACTTTCATCTCGTCCGATTTTAGGTCGAGGTTCAGCTCTTTCTGAACAGGTTTGGACGGGTGTTTCAACTTGGGATTTACGATATCTACAATCTGTTGCACACTTTCCACTGGTATGGCTCCGTGGCGAATGAGACGCAGGCATCCAGTGCTCATCCTGTCTGTGAGACGCCCGGGAACGGCAAACACCTCCCTGTTCTGGTCAACAGCGTTAAAAGCCGTCAACAACGCTCCGCTGCGATTTCCTGCTTCAACCACGATGGTGGCGTGACTCAATCCACTGATAATCCGATTGCGGCGGGGAAAGTTCCCGGCATCGGGTTTTGTCCCAAAGGGAAACTCAGATACAAGGGCACCTCTGTCTTCAATCAACGGGAGTAGCCTCCGGTTTTCAGGAGGATAGGTGATATCCAGACCATTTCCCAACACGGCAACGGTCCTGCCCCCGGCTCGAAGGACCGCTTTGTGAGCCAGTGTGTCAATTCCCCGGGCCAACCCGCTAACAACGGTGAGGCCAACTCTCGCCAGTCCCTCCGCGATATTGTTGACCACCCCCATCCCGTACGGGGAAGGCTTTCGAGTCCCCACAATGGCCAGACAGTCTTCATCCTTCCCCGTCAACGATCCTCTTACAAACAGAAGGACGGGTGGATCATAAATCTTTTTCAGCAGATCGGGATAACTGTTGTCCCATAACGTCACGACATCGGTGTGCAGTTTCTTTGCCCTTTCAAGCTGATCACGCGCAAATGGAGACGAAGGGTGCTCGGTGATCTTCTGTGCCAGTTTGATGTCCACTCTTTCCACCCGACAAAGGGCTCTCAAAGATGCGTGGAAAACATCTTCAGGGCTTCCGAACTCTTCCACAAGCAGCCTTATCCGAGTAGGTCCGAGGCCCGAGACTTCAATTAGCCGGAGCAGGGAAATAAGATCACTGTTTTTCATCGATGAACGAGGATAGCTTTTCGACAAGTTGTTTCAATCCAAAACCGGAGATGCTGGAGATGGCCACGGTTTCATAATCATTCACCATAGCGGGTAACCGATTCTTGTCCTGAAGCAAATCGACTTTGGTGAGAACGACAACCGTCGGCAAAGCAATGAGTTTCTCACTGTAAGATTCCAGTTCCTTCGCCAAGCTGGCGCATACCGAACCGAGATTCTCCTCCGTCGACTCAATGAGAATGGCAAGAGCCGAGGTTCGTTCTATATGCTTGAGAAAACGAAAACCGAGTCCTTTTCCCTTACTCGCACCCTCGATCAGACCGGGAATATCCGCCATGACAAGCGATCGAAAATCACCGTACTTGACGATTCCCAGGTGTGGTTGCAGAGTCGTGAACGGGTAATCGGCGATTTTGGGCCTGGCTGATGACAGTCTTGACAGGAGGGTTGATTTGCCCGCGTTGGGTAGCCCTACGAGCGCCACGTCGGCCAAAACTTTTAGCTCAACTTCATATATCAATTCTTCCCCATTTTCACCGGACTCTGCATAGCGGGGAGCCTGGCGTGTTGGGGTGGTGAATTCAGCGTTCCCCTTTCCCCCTTTTCCACCGTGTGCCGCGATGAATTGGCCGCCGGTTTCCACGAGGTCGGCGAGGACAGCGTCTTTCCCTTTCCCCCGGAAGACGGTTCCCACCGGCACAGGGACGATCACGTCCTCACCACCCTTCCCGGTTTTCCTTCCGCCAGAGCCGTCACGGCCGTTGGCTGCCCGATAATGCTTTCTGTATCGAACGTCCTGAAGGGTATGGAACTGTGAATTCGCCCTGAATATGATATGTCCACCTCGCCCACCATTACCGCCATCGGGACCACCTTTCGGGATGTACTTTTCCCGGCGAAAGGAGACACATCCGTTTCCTCCGTGGCCCGCCGTAACTCTTATTTTTGCATAATCCACAAACATGATAGGGACGAGATAAGCCTCGATTATGCGAACTTATACCTGCTGTCTGAATACGACTACCGAATGGCCTAATGCGCGCGAAGGGGAATAAAAAACAGACATGAAGAAAGTACGGAGAGTATGAAGGTAGATCACATATTTCCGATAACGTCGTCGGCGAATTTCGATGTTGAAACCTTGGTGGCGCCCTCCATCTGACGCTCAAGATCATAGGTCACGGTCTTCTGCAAGATGGTCTGCTCCATGGCCCGAACCACCGCATCTGCCGCCTCCTGCCACCCAAGATATTCCAGCATCATGACACCCGACAGAATAAGAGAACCGGGGTTCACCTTATCCTGACCGGCATACTTTGGGGCAGTCCCGTGAGTCGCCTCGAACACGGCCACATGGTCTCCAATATTGCCTCCGGGAGCCATTCCCAGACCCCCCACCTGGGCAGCGGCGGCATCGGAAAGGTAGTCACCATTTAGATTTGGCGCACATATGACGTCGTACTCATCCGTCCTCGTGAGAATCTGTTGAAACATGGAATCGGCAATACGATCTTTTACCACGATTCTTCCACCGGGATTCCCAGGGGGGTTTCCGTTTCGCAACCGGGCAAAAGCTCCGGGTTTGGTGACGGGCGTAACCCCATTCTCCGCCCAGGTCTCATCCCATAATTCTGCCTCCGTGATGATCCTGTCACGGAATCGCTCGATTGCCTCTTCGTAACCCCAATCCTTAAAGGCCCCCTCCGTAAACTTCATGATGTTTCCCTTGTGGACGATCGTGACCGATTTGCGGTTTCGGTCGGTGGCGTACTCCAGGGCTTTCCTCACGAGACGCTTTGAGCCGAAAGGACTCATGGGTTTGATCCCGATGCCCGATTCCGCCCGGATGTTCTTTTGGAAATTGGTATTGACGAACTCGATTAGCCTGCTGGCGTCCTCACTGCCCCCCTGCCACTCAATGCCCGCGTACACATCTTCCGTGTTCTCCCGGAAGATCACCACATCCATCCTTTCGGGATGCCTCACCGGAGATGGTACTCCTTTCAACCAGCGCACCGGGCGGACGCATGCGTAAAGGTCCAGGAGTTGCCTTAAAGCAACATTCAAACTACGGATCCCTCCCCCCACGGGCGTGGTAAGAGGACCTTTAATTGCGACAAAGAATTCGCGGATGGTTTCAACGGTCTCCTCGGGCAGCCATTGGCCGGCCGCCTCGTACGACCTGCTTCCTGCCTGGACTTCCTTCCAAATGATTCTGCGCTTGCCCGTGTACGATTTTTTCACGGCCGAATCCAATACGCGCACGGCTGCGTTCCAGACGTCCGGGCCTATGCCGTCACCTTCAATAAAGGGAATGACTGGACTATCCGGAACGATCAGTCTGTCGTTTTGCAGAACGATGTGCTCTCCACCTTCAGAAACCTCCATATCCCTATCGTTTCCCATAGTCAATCACCCTTATCCCCGTCGGTTGATGTCTTCTTACCGTCTGACTTCTTCTCTTCTCGCTCAGGTTTTGAACTTGATTTTTCTTCTCCCTTCGATGAATCCTTCCGGTAATCAGTAACGTAGAACCCCGATCCTTTGAAGATAAGACCTGCTCCGGCGCCTATGAGACGACGGACTGCTCCGCCACATACCGGGCATTCTGTCAGAGGCGCTTCAGTTATACTTTGCAGAAATTCGAACTTGTGTCCGCATGCGTCACATCGATAATCATAGGTGGGCATTGTCCCTCCTTCGATTCACCTCTCACCGTGCCTTTTAGTGGTCAAGGAAGAAACCACAAAAAATGAAACAAATCATCAAAGAATTTACTAAATGCCAGCCGGTTTTGAAGAGTAATTACGTCCTAATCTGAATTGCTCATCGGCGAAGATAGAGTAAATGTTATTTACAGGTGAGACAAATACATTTCTATTTGTCTCCGTTCTTCCGATGAACAATTCACCGATTGGTCCCGCCCGGCGGGAGGTTAGCCTCGCCTGTCTGACCGCCAGGCAGGCAGTCCCGAAAGTTCTCGGGACATGCGGCCCGTCGAAGATCCCGTAGAATGCAGGGAAGGGTGATCAATTCATCCGGACCGGTCGGGATGAATTGATCAGGCCAAAAAACAGATTTCTGACTATTCCGGTACCCGAAAGAAGGATTGAGCGAATAGTGTGGTCTATCTCTTTCCGGAGAATTTTTCTCTCAGACTGAGCGCGACACCTGGTGGAACAAGTTCATGAACGTCTCCTCCAAGCTCTGAGACCTCGCGAATGATTGTGGAATTGAGATGAGTATATTTGGCATCAGTCATGAGAAAGACGGTGACAATTTCCTCGCTCAGACGTCGATTCATCCAGGCCATCTGAAACTCAAACTCAATATCGCTCACAAACCGCAGTCCGCGAATCAGCGCGCATGCCCCGATACTTTTTGCGTACTCCACAACAAGACCTCCGGTGGAGGTTACCTCCAGGTTTGAGTAATTCCGCGTGCATTCTTCGATCATGTTCTTACGTTGCTCCAGATCGAATAGAGGCTCCTTGTCCCGGTTAGTGGCAATGGTAATTACTAGATGGTCAAAGAGTTTCGTCACCCGGTCTATGATATCAATATGCCCTTTCGTAATGGGATCGAAAGAGCCCGGATAAATGGCTTTTCTCACGGATTTCATTCTTTCTTGAAGAGTGAGACCTGTGTATCCCCGTAGCGCTTGATGGTCGCATGCCCGTCACGCCACCCATCCCGGAAGGCCGACTCAATTATGAGAAAACCGCCACCAATCAGGTGGGTCCATGCCGACGTTTTCAAGACCGGAAGATTCACCTCACCATAGGGCGGATCGGCGAAGATGAGATCGAAATTCTCATCAGAACGACTAAGATATTCAAAGGAATCCATGCGTGCAACTTCAACGTCATGACCACGGAATAACTTCCCGTTAAGCTCAATTATCTCGATTGCTCGCCTGTCATGATCGACGAACATGACCGAGGACGCACCGCGGCTCAATGCTTCAAAACCCAGCGTGCCGCATCCGGCGTACAAATCCAATACCTTCGCCTCAGAGACGTTCGGAACCATGTTGAAGATGCTCTCCCTTATTCTCGAAGTTGTAGGGCGGAGGTGTCTCACATCCCCCGTCTGGATCCGTAACCCTTTGAACACTCCGGCCTGGATCAATAGTGCGATCACGACCCGGGTCTCATCATGAATTCGTCCGGTGTATACTCCTTCACCTCGGACTTAACGAAGGACTTCAGCGAAAAAAACCACCAAACCAGGAGACCCAGCGCGATCGCCACAAGGACGGCCAGAAACTCATTAAGTGAAAACCGATGAGATTTCTTCGGGGATTTTTTCTCCTTTCCCTTGTCCGCTTCTGATTTCCTCTCTTGAAACCCGGACTTGCTGAGAAGATCGATGTCGTTCATCAGTCAAGCTCCAGCAGCAACAGCCCTAAAACATGCACGAACCAGGAACCCTGTGGAGTATCGGGCAACTTAATCTTACCCGTCCTCATGTGTGAAAAAGGATGTACCAACGTAACAGAATCTGAATAATCATCTGGCAGGAGAATTTCCAGCTGTTTGTCCGAAAATTCACCCACCAAAAAAAGATGAAAATCCATCACAGGTTCGGACCCTCCGCCGTGGACGAGGTGGTTCAAATTAGAGAGGCACTGTTTCGCAAAGGCTGAATCACCTTTTACATACCTGTCACGGAACTTTCCCGATTGGAGCCTTAGTTCCGCCAAGGATCGCAACTGTCCTCTGTCATAGAATTGCACTCCATACCCACCCGCATGAGGCTCCATTACCACTGCGGAAACTGAGGGTCCCGGGTCCATCTTTGCCACCACTCGCCCAATAGACTGTACACTCGACTCCATCCACCTGGGGCGACCCCCCGTGGCATTGACCGCTGACTTAATCACTTCGATGAGTCCCCTCAGGGCGAGGCAAGATAAGACCTGAGGTGACTTGTTTCCACCGTTTCCCTCATCCTGAAAAAAGGCAACCGTGTCATCCCAAAGGGTTCCCAGCCGCTGTTTCAAGATCCAATTCAAATACCCCTCTTTTCCCTCGTCGGTCAGCCGGCCGTCCGCCTCCAGCAGAAGGCACTCTATCCACTCTTCTCCGAGCGACACGTATACGTCCCTGTCCGGTACACTCGAGGAAGAGACGATCCCCTGGAAAAGTTTTTGAAACTCCCCGGCCATTTCCGGAGATCCCTGGTCGAACGACTTCAGTTCGGCTGGAAGGGGATGACCATCGAGAAGGTTAAGCACCAGCGACTGGTCTTCTATATCAGCCTGGGCATATCGAACCCAATCATCCTTGATTCCAACAGCAAGCATGGGTATTCAGAATCGAGCCCAGCTCTTTTCAGCGTTTTCAACACTGCCGTGAGATTCGGCTCGAAAGGAGAATAACAGGTAACGCGGCTCTTCATAAGATTTCACAATAGGACTCTCGACTTTCAGCCCCTCTTCTCCAGCCTCAACGATATAGGGAAGATTCGTCAGGGGACAGAATAGCATGGACGAATCGGGCATGTAGGATTCATAATAGCTCACGACCTCAATGTGGGTGGAGATCGCAGTATCCGGAATGCCCACCAGGGTTGTATCCTCCAAAAAGGGATCAATCTCTTCCAGGCGGACAAAGGAGGTATCATTGAGCGATAGTTCCCGGTTGAACCGTACAACCGTCAGAACGGTGTCCACAAGCGTGTCTTTCCTCGTCCTAAAATAGCCAAAGGATGTATCGAATGAAGCACCGTATCCCGAATACATATCCACCAGAACGTTTTCCCCATCAAGAATAATGTGCCGGGGACCCAGAAATGTGGAATCCGCCGTGAGGGAATCCCGTGCAGCATTTATGACCCTCAACGCAAGAAGTGGATCCGCGGTCCTGTCGCCCGTGAGTGTCTCAAAGAAGCTCAATATGTCATACACATTTTCCATACGAAATCGACTTTCATCCCTGATCTCGTTCTCCTCATCCCAAATTGATCTTGGAATATAGATGACAGCCATGAACACCAGCATTGCCACAAGAATCCCCAGTTCCAGAAGATCTCCCAACCACCACTTGTATCTCACATCCGATAGTTCTGCCATCCGGTCTGCCTCTCCTTACTCTTCTTCAAAATCCTTCTGATTTTGACCCTCAACAGTCACCCACTCGCGAAGTCCCTGGACTGTTTTTTCTCCGATGCCCTTCACGCGGGCAAGCTCCTCAATCGATTCAAAATCACCATGGTCTTCTCTGAATATGAGTATTCGTTCCGCTAGGGCGGGCCCCACACCTGGTAACAACATCAATTGATATTTGGGCGCGTTGTTCAGGTTTATCTTTTCTCCTGTTTCGACACCCGTATCCATCCTGTCGACTTTGAGATGCCGGGCACGCGTGTTTTCCGCAGCGGCTGCGACTTTCTCCGCCATTGCCTCCGGATCTACCAACGTTTCAAGCGACGGCGAAAACCAGGTCCTTCTGACGAACCCGACGACCAAGCCGACGGCCAATACGGTTAACAGAAAACGTAGGATCAGCTTTTCGTGGGACGTCATGGCATTAGGTAGGGATTCTTCGCACCACCGTTTTCCCCATGCTTCCGTTGGAGGAAGCCAGCTCCTTCAGGAGAGCCTTCTCCTTCGAATTCAGAGAAGTAGGCGTCTTCACCTGGATGCTAACGAGCTGATTCCCTCTCCTGCTCCCTCTCAATTCAGGAATTCCCTTACCCTTCATTCTCAGCACTTGGCCGGACTGGATACCCGCTGGAATGGTGAGCCTGGCCTTGCCCGTGAGGGTTGGAATTTCTACCGAATCCCCCAATGCCGCCTGAGAAATCGTAATCTCAGCCTGGGTAAGGATGTCGACACCGTGACGCGTAAAGTACCGATGCTCTTTCTCCTCAAAAAAGATGATCAAGTCGCCATTTTCCGCCCCTCGCGGGCCTTTGTTCCCTTCACCTCTCTGTGTCATATAATTCCCTGTCGAGACTCCGGCTGGAACTTCCACCTTAACCTGTACCGATCGCCTGACCCTTCCCTCGCCGGAGCAGGTGCGACAAGGGTCGGTGACAATCTCGCCTTTCCCTCCACAGTGAGGACACTGACCCACATTCACGAATTGTCCGAAAAGGGAACGGGAGATCTGTCTAACCTGTCCCGTTCCGTTGCAGTTGGGACACTGAGACGGTTTCGTTCCGGGCTGGGCACCACCGCCGCCACAGGTATCGCATATCTCGAGCCGTCTTAGCTTAACCGTTTTCTCTACTCCCAGGGCGACTTCTTCAAGGGTCAGCTCCAGCGTAATCCTGAGATCCCCGGCCCTGCGCCTCTGCGGCCGACGTGTGGCACCCCCAAAGAAATCATCGAATGAACCGAAACCTTCCATGAACGTGCGGAGAGCATCGGATAGATCGAAATCAGCGAATCCAAAACCACCAAAACCCCCGGTTCCTCCTTCCATTCCCGCATGACCGAACTGATCGTACTGCGTCCGCTTTCCGGGATCACTCAGGACAGAATATGCTTCAGCCGCCTCCTTGAACTTCTGCTCTGCTTCACCGTCACCGGGGTTCCTGTCAGGATGATATCGCATGGCGAGTTTCCGGTATTTTCTCTTAATCTCGCTTTCGGCTGCGTTTCTGTCCACACCTAGAATCTCGTAGAAGTCTTTTCTCATCCGCTATTCACTTTCGTCGCCCGATGCTGAATTCACCACGACCTTTGCGTGGCGAATCACCTTGTCCTTGAACCTGTATCCTTTCGTGAATTCCTGGGTAATCTCATGATCTTTGTGGCTGTCCGACTTCTGGGTCATCATCGCTTCATGCAACTCGGGATCGAATGTCTCTCCCACGGACTCAAATGGCTCCACCTCCAATTCTTTCAATCGCTTCATCAGCTTCTCCAGAACCAGGTTTACCCCGTCGATGACGGCATCCACGTTCTCAGGTTTTCCTCCGTCAACGGAACGGACAATCCTCTCAAGATCATCCACAACTCTGAGGAAGCCTCGAGTAATCTCCTCCCCTTCGTATCTGAGAAGCCTGGCAAGTTCCCTCTCCTTTCTCTTACGGTAATTGTCAAATTCTGCCCTCAAACGGAGGTGTCTGTCCTCAAATTCCGACAGAGACGCCTTCAGACGGTTTACCTCATTTTCGAGGCGGGATACCTTGGAGGGTCGGGCGGCCTTTTTGGGCTTGGCTTTCGACGCCTTCGGCGGCGTTTTGACGGTCTTTTTCTTCTCAGCCATGGAAGAGCTGCCGCATGACACTGGAAAAGGTTTTCACCAGGCCGTGTACGTCATGGTAATCCATGCGCGTGGGACCGATAACACCCAGACGTCCCCCCACATCTCCAATTCTGAAACGTCGCGACACCACTGAACAGTTTCTGAGAGCTTCGACAGAGTTTTCCTCGCCTATGAATGTCAGTGTCCTGCTGCGATCGGCGTAACTCGAGAGGGAATTGAAAAGCGTCTCCTGGTTATCCAGTGCCGAAACAATGGATTGCAGCCGGTCGGACTTGCTGAACTCGGGGTGTCGGAGAAGAAAGCTTTTTTGAGACGTGCAGAGATTCTGACTTGCAAATGGAGAAAAGTACTCCTCCCGATTCTCGATGAGAATCTGGACGATGTCGCTTTCGTAGACCAATTGACCCTTGAGTCGCTCACCTATGGTTTTTTCTATGTTGTCAATGGTCAGGTCCAGCAGACGTTCCCTCAGCACTGAAGCGACGGTATTCACGTGGGCATCCTTCACCTCAACCGAAGGATTGAGGATAACCGTCTTTATCTGCTGCGACTGGAAACCGAGCACCAGGAGGACGCTACCTGAACTCAACGGCACCAGTTGGAGATCGGCCAATCTGGCCTTTTCGTTGGAGGAGAGAAGAACGAAGCCGAAAAGATTGCTCACCTGGGCCAGGCAATTCGCAGTTACCTGAATCAATTGGTCCACGCTCGAAGCAACAGTCGACAATTCCTCCAGGATCTGAAGCTTTAGCAGATTAGACTCCTCGGCGGCCTCCATCAATTCGTCGACGTAAAACCGGTACCCGTGATCGGTGGGCACCCTGCCGGAGGATGTGTGAATATGATTCAAATGACCGGAACTCTCGAGTGTCTGCAGTGCTTTTCTGATGGTAGCTGGACTCCATGAAACCCGGAATTTTTTCTTCAGGCGCACAGAGGGGACCGGGATAGCCGTCTCGATGTAATCTTCGACAACCATCTTGAGGATGGCCTGTTCCCTCTCCGTGGGAGACTCTAATCTGCCGTTTGATTCCATGATGTACTCTGCAACCTAATCACGACAAATTAACTTCATAAAGCAGGAGAATCAAGGCCTACGTATCCTCCTGATGAATATACTCTAACGGAGGAATTTTCGAACGGCTCGCCCGCTTCCCGCAACCGAAAAGACGACCACGACGCATACAAGGAGAGCGACAATCCGGATATCCCAAGCGAGCCTCTGCTTTGTGAACAAAGAGAGAAAGTAGTTAGCACCCCGCACGAACCCGTATGTGACAGCACCCGCGAGGAGAGCACCTAACACACCCTCAATAACCCCTTCAACCAGAAAAGGGAATCGGATGAACCGATTCGTCGCCCCCACCAATCTGAGCGTTTCTATGAGATCCTTCCGGGAATAAATCGTTAACCTAATCGTATTTGAGATGAGAATCACTGTTCCAATGAGGACAATGACCGCAAGACCAGTAATCAAAGCAAAAAAGCCCTCATAGTATCGTTCAATAGTTGAGATCACCCCCCCCTGATATCGGACCTCGTCCACATGGCCAAGAGCCTGCATGCGGCTCACAATGGGACTCACATCCAAGGGCTGGCGTCCCTCTTGAATCAACGTCACCGCACAACTTGACGGAAGAGGATTTTCCTCCAGCAGCTCAAAAATGTTTTCCCCAAATTGCCTTTCGAAGATTTCCGCTGCTTCCTGCTTGGTAACCAAGGTGGCCGATCGCACACCCGGGATTTTCCCAATCTCAACGACCACGCTGGATGCCTCCGAATCCGTAATCAGGGGATGAAAAAACACTTCCAGTTTGTATTGCGAGCGTGCAATATGAATCAGATTGGAAAAACTCTCACCCAGGATCGCGCCGAAACCCACAAGGCTCATGGCAACCCCGATAGCCGTGATGGAAGCGAATGCTGAAAGTTTCGCTCTCCAAAGACTCCGAAATCCCTCAGCAATCAGGTAGAGGAACTTATCGGTCATCCGCTGACATAGCCGTCTACGATTCTCATTATCCGATGGCCTCGATCTTTTATCAGATTGTAATCGTGCGAAGCCATGAGTACGGCAGTACCATTCTTGTTGATCTGTTCAAGGAGTGTCACGATTTTGAAGGAGGATACGGGATCCAGATTGCCCGTGGGTTCATCGGCCAACACAACCATCGGCTCCTTGACAATCGCCCGGGCAAGAGAGATGATCTGTTGTTCCCCACCCGAAAGTTCGGAAGGAACATGGTTACGTTTCCCCTCCATTCCCAGCTCTTCTAACACCTGGTTAACACGTTGTCTGATGTCCCTTGTTTTCATCCCTATCACCCTCAGGGGGATCGCCACATTCTCAAAAACGTTCCTGTCCTCCAACAACTCGAATTCCTGGAATACCATGCCAACTTTTCGCCTGAGGTGAGGGATATGACGCCGCTTTATTTTCGAGGAAGAGAATTTCTCCACGGTTACTCTCCCTTCTTCGGGAAAGATGTCCATGTAGACTAACCGGAGGAGAGTCGTCTTTCCCGCTCCCGTGGGGCCAATGATACAAACGAATTCCCCCCTGTTTACCTCAAAGCTTGCGTCGATGACACCCGGATCACTGACAAAACTGCAGGTGACGTTCTCAAACTTGATCATCGGTGAAATCAAATGGGGAGACTTTTGCCACAGATTATCGCGTGAACAGGGTTATGAGAAAGGTAACGTATCCCAGGAACAATGCAAGAGCATACAATTTCGAGATTCTTTTTTTCATGACAAGCACAGGGTAAAGCGCGAGGGAAAATGCAATCATAATGGGGAGTTCAAAAGTAAAAACCTCTCGATCTACTGTGAGTGGGGAGACGAGGGAGACAAGACCGATCACGCCCATCATGTTGAAAAGGTTTGACCCAATTATGTTTCCTATGGATATATCGCTTTCTCTCCTGAAAGCCGCAACCAGGGATGTCGCCAGTTCAGGTAATGATGTGCCATACGCCACAACAGTTAGTCCGATAACGAGTTCCGCAACACCCAGGGTTCTTGCCAGCTGAGAGGCACCGTCCACAAACATTTTCGCTCCGAATGCCAGTCCCAGTGTCCCGAAAACCAGGAGAGCTAAGTTGGCAGGTACGGTGCCAGGTTTACCACTGGATGCGCTATCTCCTTTCCCGGCAACAATGCGATAGTAAGTGTAGGCAATGATCCCGACGAATAGGGCGAGTCCCTCCCATCTTGCTACGTAGCCATCGAGGAGCATTACCCCGAAGAGAACGGTGACTCCGAGCATGATATTCATATCCCTTAGAAACCTCTTGCCTGAAACGGCTACATGAAACACGATCGCACTTAGCCCCACAATCAGCCCAACATTCGCAATGTTCGACCCAATGACATTTCCCACGGCGATGGCTTCTCGGCCCTCCAGCGCTGCCACGAGGCTCACCACGAGTTCGGGGAGGGATGTCCCGAACGCCACTACCGTGAGGCCCGCGACCATGGGTGAAATCCCAAGTAGCCTGGCCATCCGGCTGCCACCCCTCACGAGAAACTCACCACCCACGTACAGGAGGAGAGCGCCGCCCAAAAGAAGGATTATGACCTGCAGCATTGGCGACTACCCGTATAGACCATGCTCCTTGATGAACTCCCAGACAGGATCAAGGACCATATACCGCACGGTTAGACCATCTCGGATTCTCTGCCGAATCTGAGAGGAGGAGATTTCAATCTGGGGGGCTCTGACAAAGCGAATGCGTGATAGGATCTGCGGAGAGATCTGGCTGGCGCGGAACCCCGGCCTGGCTGCCACGAGAACCTGACATTCCTTCAGTATTTTCTCGTAATCTTTCCAAAGATGGAAATCAAGGAGAGAGTCTGATCCCATGAGGAAATGAAGCTCGGAAGAATCAGGACGGTAGTGGGACTTCACCTCTCTGATGGTCTCCAGGGTATAGGAAATACCACCCCTGTTGATTTCCACGCTGGACAACTCGAAATCCTTGTCGCGGTCGAGACAGAGCCTGAGCATCTCCAGCCTTTCTTTTGTCGATGATACACGGGAGCGGCTTTTCAGGGGCGGAACGAAGGCGGGAACAAAAATCATTCTGTCAAAATCTTCAGATTCCTTGACGATCCTGCCGATAATCAAGTGACCCACATGCGGAGGATCGAAAGTACCGCCAAAAAGACATATCCTCACGATTGTCTCCTAATCCCTCATGCCTTTCTCTTCGGAAATAAGTGCCCTCGCTTCTTCGAGGAAGTTCTTGTTATCGAATCTAGATTCATTCTCCGCGAAGAAATTCTCCGCTTCCTCGAACTTTTCCGCCTTAAGATAAGCCTCCACGATTTTCAATCGAGCCTTGTCAGCGTAGGGAGTGTCATAGTAAGTCGCCAGTAAATCGGTAAGATAGTTAACGGCGGAATCGTAGGCCTCCATTTTGATATAGAGAATGGATGATTCGTACTGCTTTCTCGCCAGTTTGGACCGGAGGGAATGAATCGTTTTTACCACATCAACGTAGTATTCAGAATTGGGAAAATCCTCCACGAACTCCTGAAGTTTCTGGATCGCCTTTTCAGTGTATTCCTGGTCATGATAGAACCTGGGCGATTTCTTCGCGTAGCTGTCACAGATTCGGAATCGGCTCTTTTCCACAAAGGGGCTGTAGGTCATCTGCCTCACCAGCCGATCGTATTCATTGATAGCCAACAGGTATTCACCATTCAAGAAGTACGCTTCAGCCAGATAGAATTGCGCGTCGTCACCCAGCTCTGTATGTCTTCCCATGAGCAAGACATGCTCAAATTCTTGCTGAGCGCGGTAGTATTTTTTCTTCTCAAGATACGTCGTTCCATGATCGAAGCGGATCTGAAGATCATCTCCTGTGGGGTCGACTTTCGCTTTGGAACAAGCTAAGGCGAATGCCAGAATTGGAATCCAGCCGAGGAGGGTTTTAGAGTGCACCTGCTTTAAGGCCGCGATGATGGGAGATACTGCCTACCAGCTTATGGAGACTGAAATACCTGCGATACCAAACTTTGATTTGGTGGTGAAAAGGGGACGTAAGGATGTGTTAATTCGAGGGGAATCCACCGCCCTCCTTCTTGTCACCCAGAAAGCATCTATGGCACTGACAACATGATTGAGCATCATCGCACTTACAGCATAACCCGCTATCTGGAAAGCCCTGTTGCTATCCTTTCTCAAATCCAGATACCTTCGCTTATTCTTGGTCAATATGATGACTTCCACCGTATCGCCCACATCTTTATAGTGGAGCTCCCATGCCTGTTCACCATTCTGGTTAAAGATATCGTCCCAACCCGATACAAACTGGTCATACTTCCCCACATTTTCGTAGAATTCCGAACTCCGGATTACCTCCAGAGCCTCCAGATCGCCTTGCCAGTCCGGCGAACCCAGGGTATCCGAGGATACAAGTCTGCCATCCAGGATGATTTTGAGGTGGTGAGTGCCATCGATAATCACATCGTGATACTCCTCACCCTGGGCATAGAGATACCCGGCCCATTCGACCCAGGATTGAAGACTCCAATGTTCATCGGCAAACCGCTCGTAATCGGTGATTTTGTCCTCACCTTTCCTCCGGAACCGATACCACGCAACCAGTCCTGCCACTTCCAGACCCGCAAAAACCAACGATCTTGTCTTCTCACCGGCATACCATTGACCCGCACCCGGGATGGCCAGGGAGAGGATGAGACCTCTGGCGGGATATATTTCACCGTGAGGAACGGATTCAGAAGTATCCGTCTGGGCCTGATCCTGAGTCTTTCCTACGCCCCTGTTGACCTCGTGCCGGTGCACCAGAAGACTGGACTCTCCAGCTGTGGCAACAGAGGTCAATATCAAGGCAAGAAGGAAAACTGAGAATGAGACTCTCACGTCAAAAGCCGAATAGCAGTGTGAAATAGTACCGGGTTTTCAACGATTTCAACGATTTAAAGTTATCCAATCCTCTGTGCATTTCCACGCCTATTCCTGTGGGGTAATTATAGAATGAAAAACCTCCGAGACGAAGCTGTATGCCCGCGGATTTTTTGGGACTAAACCGGCCCTTGTTGCTCGAGTCCCAGGCGTCACCAGTCTGTCCGATGATTCCAAGAACGATGTTCTGCAGAATCAGAGGTCCAAACAAGTAGTGATTTCCCCTCATAAGGGGAATGCGAAGAGTAAGCGACCCGAGTGCCATCCGATTTCCCGCAATGCTGTAAAAGGGATATCCCTTGATTCCGGGCATGCCCCCTCCGAAGAAAAAGAAAAAAGAATCGGTTTCCACATGGGACATCCATCCAGCTCTGAGCTCTCCGGTAATGGTCCATCGCTCCGTCCCTGGAACGGCAACGTGAAGGGCACCCTGGCCCGTGAGTCTGAAGAAATCATAATGGTCATAGACGTAGTCGACCACCGAGCTATCAGAATTGAGAAAACTGTCATCTTCGAACCTCAGATCTATATCCAATTGAAAGCCGTTGTTCGGGTTGATGTCGTAATCAATTGTCTTCCGGAATACGTCGCTGGTCCATCTGGCCCCAAGATGCTTTCCAACATAGTAGTTTACCCCTGACTTACCGGTGAGCACATTCTCCGCTCCAATCAGCCAGTTGGCGCTGGCCCTGTAATTCTGATATGAGGCATACAGCTTCAACTCGTTGACCCCGCGGATGGGTATCCGGATTCCACTGTCCAACTGGAACAGTCGATAAAGAACATCGACATCGAAATCGTAGACGTCCATCAGCTTCGATTTTTCCGAAATATGCCGGGTGAGGAAGTAGACTTCCGTGAACAGGGTCGGATAGAAGTTCCGAAATTCGAACAGGAGAAACAGGTCGAGATCCCGTACCAGGTTTACTGAGGCTCCGCCAAATACGTTCAGACGATTGACAATCTCGCTGGAATAGAAGTAAAGACCTGGCTTTAACATGCCATAATCCATCATTATCTTGGGAAAAATGAACATGGGTGAAAAATGGTCTTCGTAGGGTACCGCTTCCTGTCGATTTTGTGTGTCAAGAGGGGAAGGTAGATTTGCGAATTTCGCGTAGTAGTTGGGGCCATATCCCACCCGTTCAGAATCGATCAATTCCATGGAATCCAAGACTGCAATCTTATAGCCTCCGTCTTCAAACAGTGAGTAGACAATTTTTCCACTTCCATTCACGTCCGGCATGAATGCACCGCCCAGAACATTGGTTATGAATCCCTGACTCCCATCGGCCGGATTGATGTAGCACAGATTGAATATGCCGCTTCTGTCACATGCATAGATGAGACCTCCTGCCGGGGTGGATGTGACATCTCGTTCATCCCACTCCTCCGTGGCCAAAAGGTTCGAAAAACTCGTGTCACCGAGACTGAGTGTGGCAGTATTCCTGAAATGGTTGTAGACATAGTCGAACATGAGCCACTCATGGGTGGAATCATACGCCAGTCCGAAGAGCTGTTCACCATCATCAAAATTCGTGATTTTTTCCGACTCCTTTGTTTTCAGGTTGATGAGGAAGACATTGTGTGTACCATCCTTAATGGACAGGTAAGCCAGCAAGCTGTCGCCAGGGAGGAGCACGGGGGAAAAAGTCCTGGCGCCGCGGGTAAGCCTGCTTTCCTTTTTCTCTTCAAAAGAGTATTCATAGAGGTCATACCATCTTGAACCATGGAGATCGGGTTCGGCCTTCCTGGCATAATAAATCTCATCGCCCGAAGAAGCCCACGAAGGTGCCGAAATGACGACATCGGCAATCTTTTCTGATCTTCCATCCTCAAGGGAATAAATGAAAAGACCAGTCTGAGAGAAGAAGTCGTTTCCGGCATTTGAAAGATAGGCAATGCGATCAGCTCCCGGCGACCATTTGGGATGAATATTCGTCGTCCCGTCAGTCAGAAGAATCTTGCCTTTCAATTCGCTCGTGTTGATGGTCCCGGTGAGCGCTCGGTACCGATCCTCCAGAGTCTGCTTGAAGTCCTCGTAAAGCGCCGACCCGCTGACGCCCACCGCTTTCTTAATGGCCGAATCGACGGAAAATTGAAAAGGTCTGGCCAGATGGTCGAGAATCTCCATCAAAATCCCGTCCCCGTACTTGTAAGCTATGAATCGAACGAAGGCAAATCCTGTGTTGTACGTTAGCTCGTTCCCGATTCCCCGTTTCCCGAAAGTGTTTATTTCCGTGAATGAAAGAAGGTTGCCGTTCAATACGGCATCGCGAAGTATCATATCCCGGTGAGTATCCCAGAAATCGTGTCTGGATCCTTCAAACAGATATTGTGCAGTTCCCTCTGCCAGCCAAGGAGGGACTGTCAACCCTGGAATCGGATATGAAGCCAGAGTTTGGGGATAACCGTACAGCACGTCCTTCCTCTTGTAGTCCTCATATCCTATCCACTGTAGATAGGCTCCTGGAAAACTCCTGCCGAACTTCATCGCTTTTTGAATGGAAACGATGTGGGTGAATTCATGGGTGATCACGTTCTGCAGCCAGCGGTGGCTTCCCCGCAATTCGAAATCGAGGGGAGATGCCCAGATCTCAATCTTATTGTCGTAGGCGTAGGCAATACCGTTTGACACGTCGTCGGTGTCAAGAAAGATAATGTGTGTCTTGACGGGAGGCTCGTAGTCGTAAAATTGGGTAACATGAGGGTAGATGCTTTCCGCAACAAACGCTCCCTCACGGGCCGAACGCTCCGTTTCCCTGGAGAAATGAATGTAGAAATGCTTTGTTTCAAAGGTCTTCCATGCAATTTCGGGATGATTGTATCCCACCTGTGAAAACGCTGCGGAAAACAAGAGCGTAAGATGAAGAGTCGTTCTTCCCAGCCTATGACTCATGAACGCATATCCTTCTTTAGCCTCGATTGTTCACCACGAAGCCACACCTGCCCGCCCTCCCGACGAGGATGGAGCAGGCGGGAAAGTCACAGAGAAGTATAATTAACATAGGTTTAGAGAAACATGACGTGTCTAAGATACTCTCACGAATAGATTTGAAATGAACCATTATGAGTTTCTTGATATCAGATTGATATGCTCTGTGTTCACCCTGTCCCGATCAAGTCGGGATGTGGCCAATGAGCAGTTCAGGTTAGTAAAAAGAACTCTAGTGTACCACCGCAATTTTCAAGATTTTGCTCTCCGACCGGGACCCCCGGGTGGCGATCACGTTGGCAAAGTAAACTCCGCTATCCACGGCGGAGACATCCCAGGCAATTTCATTGACCTCTCCCTGGACAGGCGATTCCATGCTGAGCCTGTCCAGATAGAATCCGGCCACGTCGTAAATGAGAATCTCCACTTTCTCTGCCGAGCCCACGTATACGCGAAGAGTCGTGGAATTGTCCTGGGTTGGATTGGGATAATTGTAGGTCCGAGCCGCATCCATGAGACTTTCTGCCGGTGGAGCCCTGAACGCCGATGTTCCCTGAAACCTGCGACGGTTTGTTGGGTCATGGTGCACGTACGCCCAACGGTTTCCCCCAGAGGTCGACGTTCTGTCAAAAAGCCATATGGCAGATTCCGCCGCGATACAGTTTCGACCCAGATAATGGCTCAGCATTCGCAGCTGGCTCCCTCTCGGGTTTGCCAGCCGATACAACTCATTTCCCTGCCAGTCCACGACCACAATATCAGAGGAATCCACCTGAGCCACAAGCTCGGGATGGCCATCCCCGAGAAGGTCCTGAGCCAGAACAGGGGAGGTAACGTTGAAGAAAATCGGAAACCCGGATTCAACCGTGAAATTTCTGTTTATAACGTACAATCTTCCTTCTGTGTCGACACCGGTTATCTCGATTTTTCCGTCGAGATCGAGATCGACCGCGCCGATGGTGCGAAAATCGACCTGTTCCATGCCGTATGCTATCGAACCTTCGTGCTCCACCAGCAATCCCCCCTGTTCCTGTATGGAGATTATTGAGACTTCGCTGGAATCCGATTCGAGGTCCTTCATTTCCGCGACAACTGTCCTGGAGGGATCCGGGTCCCCAGGAATCTGTTCTACAGTTTCCACAGAATCTCCCGTTACAATGATTTCTGTCGGTCCCCAATTGAGAACCACCATGACTGAGTCAGGAAACCCTGAAGAGAGCTTCGGTAAGCCCGAGGCTGACACGTGGTGGTCCCACTCGAGCACGAAACCGGAGTTATCATTTTCGAAAGTGAATGCAGATACACGCAACACCTCATTCCCAAGGTCCATAACGGCTACCAAGGCGGGTGCTGTAGACTCGTAATTGGTCACCGCCAGTTGGAATGAATTGGAAGGCAATTCGAAGAAATTGACCCTGGACAGTGAATCTGAGTCTGACCACCAGAGGGAATCCAATCCTCCTATCAATTCGGGTTTCCCATCACGGCTGAAATCGTATAAAAAGTGAATGTGGAGGGAGGTGTCCGGAAACCCGCTGGCCATAAGAGAATTGTCAACTGTGAACGACATGATATTGCCTGCTTTTGAGATCCCGTCTATTTGAATGTAGGTGTCTGATCCTTTGTTGCTGCGCGTGTTCGGAAAGGTATCGTGGCCGAAAGATGGCGGCTGACCTTTGAATCCGGGATTCGCCAAATAGTATTCTGAATTTCCTGAAAACCACATATCTGACCAGAGACCCGAGGTGGGGTCCGTGAAGAGAAAGATCAGTGGATACCCAATATCCTGTGCACCGTCCGCCTCTTCAAGGTCAATCCCGCGATGCTCCCTATCACCGTTAACGGAGTACGTTACCAGGCCCTCATTGATCTTCTGTTCATCCACATGCCATATGATAAGCCCGGATCCCGGGAGGCCGAGATCATAGTTGGGGACGGAAGTGACGACGTGGAACACACTGTCAATGTCAACGCCGCCGGAATCCATCAACATTTCCAGGTAGGAGGGGACGATGACCTCTCCGTTCTTCTGTCGACGATTCCGCCACCGCATTGAGTCTATGTCCACGCCATTGACAACCCAGTTGTTCCGGTTTTCTATGAGGAAGTATTCAGATGGAGTGATGTCGATTCGCACAATCTGATCCGGCACGGAATCTCTCGCCATCAAGTCTACGGTATTCGTCGGCCTGACAACGGTGGGAACCTCCCACCCCGCATGTGTGCGGGTCCAGGCATCGGGGGGGGAAGGAACGACACCCCTCCCGTTGTTGGACCCCTGGTCCATCAATGCAAAAACGCCAACCCCGCTTTCACCCGATTCCGTGTTCCACAGGGGTGGTAAGCCTATGGCAAATCCGAGCATGAGGGCAAAAGTACCCGTCAGGCCAAATTGATAATCGCAGGGGTTTGATATGCCCAGGAAAATTTGATCGGAAATGTCATAGAAAAGATGATTCTGTGTTTCCGGAAGAATGATCCCCGAAGAAACGGAATTCCCTTCAGCGAATATGATTTCAGGTTCCCCCAGTTGCTCAGTCAGGAAATCAGAATCGACATAGGCTGAGTTGATGTCTTCGGGGGTGGGGTCGAGAAATGGCAGGGCGAAATCCTGGCCTATGCCCGCGTGGAAGATAACGATGACATCAAAAGAGCCAAAACTCAGACTGTCCTCTTGATAGGCCCTTGTGAGTGACGCCCGGAAGAATTCGGCAAGTCTCCGGTCCTGGAGTGCCTCGTCACCAAACGGATGGAAGTAAGCCATGGTTGTATCCAGTGAATAGCTTCCCGATTCGTCGAGGGGAAAGATTCTCGATTCTCCCAGATCGATGCCAAAACTGCCCACCGAAGCAGATCTAAAATAACTATCAACGGCACGCAGCTGGGTTTCGAAATAGGTTCGATTGTGGGGAGGGCGGTCGATGGAATAATCCCCACATGGCTCAAGGGCAGCTTCGGTCAAAAAGGTACCGTCTCCCGTTGTGGACTCATCGCCGTCAGGCTGAAATGAAACACGAATCCCAAGGACAGCAATGCTTCCGGTACTGTTTGCGAACTGCCCGGCCAGGCAGGAGACGACGATGAAAGGCAGAACGATGTGTCTCACGATTACTTACAAAAAAGTCCCGTAATCAGCGATTACAGGACTCGAATTCACTGTCGGATCGTCGCTAAAACTCCATGTTGAGGGAGAATCTCATGGTATTGGTCAACGGATGACCCGGTTCTCCAAGGGTAAATCCCGCATCAAATCCGTAGCCGCCGAAACGAAGTCCGATACCGAAAGTGGGATTATTGATCTTTCCCATCCGATCATAGTAGAACCCTGCCCGGATGGCGAAGTACTTGGAGTACCAGTATTCTGCACCAAAATTCATGATCATTTCTTCTATCTCTCTCTTGAAGGCTCGCTGGTCACCGGTGCCCAATTCGAGTTCTCCGGCGTCGTTGTACTTTCCGTACCCCGACTCGCCCCACTCCTGATCGTCTGTCGCCGAGAGATTCCCGTCACCATCGCGGATATAACCACCAATTCTGCCGTCAGACGTGCCGTCCTTTCCAGGCTTGTCGATATCACCACCCAGCAGCCAGTCGTCCAACCATGACGTCACGATTCCCAGGAAGATGGGATCGGTATGAGCGACCTCGAGCTTGCCCTTTTCGTTGTAATCACCGCCGGGACCTTCGAAATTCCCTCTCTTATCGTAGTGGCCCACCACTCCGTCGCCGTCCCAATCCATGTCAGGATACGAAGCCACGAGCATCTTGTGCAAATCCATGACAAAACTGAGCTTATTATGTTCTGTATCCACGAGTCTGTAGTTGAACCCAACGGTGAAATTCGTGGGCATGGGGTCCGCTTGCGCCTCATCGATGAATGCAATCTTCGGACCGATATTTGTCAGGGTTATGCCCAGATCAAGGCGCGAAGTCAGGAACCTCTTCTTATAGTAGGCAACGTCAAAGGCAAAGTCCGTAGACACACCTTTGCCTTTCTCAGCCCCTGCACCGATTTCCGCCAGCTTCTGGTGGAGCAATTTTACGTTGAAGCCCACGGATGAATTCCTTGAGATGTGGGCTCCATACGACCCGGAGATTGCTAACATAAAACTGTTGAAAGTGCCGAGATTTTCGCCCTGTTCGTCAGTGCGCACCTGCTCTCCGAGGTTCAGGAAGATAATGTGACCGCCCAGTGTCCCCAGTGTCGGAAAATGATGCCTGAATGCCAAGAACTCATAGTACATGTCCGAAACCAAATTGGGAAGCCAGTTGACGTGCATCAGAGCAATTTCACTGCTCGAGAGGAAGGCGAGTCCGGCCGGATTCCAGTAGCTGGCGTAGGCATCGTTGGCAACGGCCACCTGGGCCTCACCCATTCCACCTGCCCGTGCTCCTGGTGATATGAGAAGAAACAAGGCGCCGGCCTCACTGACTGCCGTGAGCGGAGCTGACAACAGGATCGTCACCAACACCGTACCATACCAAGTCTTCTTCATATTACCTCTTCCACAACTGTTTTCACTAAGGCATTATACTGTCGCCTGAACCACGTGTTCCTGACGGATTCTCCCCGGAATACCAATTTTCAATATATCCTCACCTAGTCCATTTGTCAAGAATTAGAATCATTTCTTCTGTTCTTCTCAGGGCCAATCCTGCCCCGGGTCACGGCGTCCCGCCAACAAGACCCAGGGAGATTATGGGAATGTACGTGATGGCGAGCACTGCCAGCAGCCTTATGAGAAAAAACGGAAGCGTGGCCACATATATCTCTGGCATCGACTTATTAAACCTGTAAGCCGAAAGGAACAGATTCATCCCTACGGGAGGCGTCAAGAATCCCAGTTCAAGATTGGCGATGAATATGACGGCAAGGTGAACCGGATCAATCCCAAAATGAACACCCATGGGAACGATCAGAGGCACGACCACTATGATGGCGGAGAAAATGTCCATCATGCAACCCACGATCAGGAGAAACCCGTTCAAGGTCAGCAGGAAGACGAGCTTGCTGTCAATATTTGACTTCACCCAATCGAGGGCATGCATGGGTACCTGGGCGTCAACCAGGTAATTCGTAAGTCCCATCGCTACTCCCAGGATAAGAAGAACGCCACCCACTAACGTGGCGCAATTCACGATGACTCCTGGCACCGCATTGGGCTTCAGGTCCTTGTATATGATCGCCTCCACCAGAAGTGCATAGATGACCGTAAAGGCAGCGACCTCCACCAGTGTTGTGAATCCGCCGAAAATCCCCCCGAGAATGATCACCGGAAGAAGAACCTCCCATTTTGCTTTCCAGAGTGCAGCGAATGCCGGCCCGGGTTCAAATGGAGTGCGTTCAATACTGGACTTGGCTCCCTGCCGTACACCCCATAACGCAACCAGGATAATAAGAAGGAGACCGGGGATGACGCCGGCGAGGAATATGCGGTTGATGGCTACGCCCGCTGTTACACCGTAGAGGATTGCCGGCAAACTTGGGGGGAAGAGGAGTCCAAGAGAACCGGAAACGGTAATAAGGCCTATGGAGAATTTCTTGGGATAATTCTGGGCCACGAGCATGGGGAGGAGAAGTCCTCCCAGAGCCAGAATAGTTACGCCGGAACCACCGGTAAGAGCCGTGAAGAAACCGCTGAGCAGTGCCACCATAACAGGAGTACCTCCCGGGATCCAGCCAAACCAGAGGCGGAACACTTTTATCAGCCTGCGAGAGGCCCCCCCCTCCGCGAGAATATAGCCCGCAAGGGTAAACAGGGGGATGGTTGGCAATGTGGGAGAGACGACAATCCTGTACATCTCGGTTGGGACAGCGGAAACGGGTACGGCGTCGTGCCAAAACAGGAGCACGGCTATACCACCCAGACCAACAATCAGGGGTGCACCAAAAACGAGTGCAACACCCAGACCGGCGACGCCAATCCAGAGCATGATTGAAGTTCGAAGACTTTCCCCCAGGCCGATTGCGCACACGATGACCACAATGGCGAGCATAAGGGATCGCCAGACAGGTTCCCTGTTGCTTTGCCTCCATATTTCAATGGCGATCAGGAGAAAACCAATGGGCATAATTGACTGTACAACCCATATGGACACTCCCGGGAGCACTTCCCTTGGGAAAGCGGCCTCCACTTGAACGAGTTTGAAACTGGCCCAGGCGAGCATGACCACCACGGTTACGGAGATTGTGTTCGCTATCCAGGTTCCTACACCCCCCCCGTCATCCTTTTCCGGAAATTGCCTTCGAGTAAGGGCAAGCAGCTTATTCTGGCGGGCGGCGAGAATCGCCCCAAGGAAAGCGATCCAGAGGGTCAGATGTTGGACTATGACGGTGGAACCGGGAATCCCTGGAAGTCGAAATAACCGAGTGATTGCTTCAATGCAGGGAAGCGCCGCCATGGCCAGAAGGGCTGTCGAAGCCAGAATATCCTCCCCGAGACCCATGGTCTCATGAAGGGGCCTGGAAGACTTCAACGGTGATTTCATGGAGAGAGGCGGACCTAGTTATCCTGGTCTTTCTGAACGCTCAGCTGCTTCTGCAGTTCGATCGCTCTGTCGAAGATTCCTTCAGGAATCAGGTTGCCTCGAAGATGAGGATAGAAAGATCTTGTAAACCGAAGCCATGTATCCCTTTCCTCCTGAGAGGGAATGTGGATTTCCAGTCCGTGCGCTTGCATCGCATCGAGGGCTTTCCGGGCCTGCGGCAGTAAGGATCTTGCCCGATCCTCTGTATGTTTGGCAATTTCGAGAAGATCCGGGTGATATTCCGCCGGAATGGCGTCCCAGGTCTTCTTGCCAATGATGACGGCACCTATCAAGGGTCCCCACTTTAATTTGAGCATATATGGTGCCAGGGCGAACCACTGCATGGACAGGGCCACAATCGGCGCGGTCGCGAACGCATCCACGAGTCCCGTTTGCAGAGAAGGTAGTACATCAATCGATGCCAGTGATACGGGCTGAAAACCACCCAGTTTCCACAGCTCTGTCCAGCGATAATCGCCCGCCCAGCTAAAAATCCTGAGATCCATCAGATCTTGTGGAGTCCGAATGGGCTCCCTTGTGAACCAGTAGGCCCATCCAACGTCAGCCCAGCTGAGCAGTTTGAATCCATTCCTTTCCAACTCTGATAAAAGTTGGGGCTCCATCTCATCACGAAGAGCATCCAGCTCTTCGAACGAAGAGACAAGCAGAGGTATGAAGAAAACGTTCATGTCCCGACTGATTTCCGTCAAACCCTCGACAGTAACTGCAGCGGCATGAATCTGTCCAATCCGAATTTTTCGGATCATGTGTCTTTCGTCTCCTGCGACACCGCCAGGGTAGATTCTGAGTTGAACCTCGCCACCAGTCACCTCATACCATTGCTGGCCCATCTCCACCAGGATCTCATGCCATGGGGAGCCATCTGGAGCGAGGGTGGCCATTTTGACAACGAGAGTCTTTCCCGCTCCGCAAACCGGTACCATGCAACAGAGAATCAAAATGCAGAGTGATCGCAACACTTTGTCGTCAGAAGAAAAGTTCATCCACACGTTCTTTCAACCACCTGGCTTTCTCCTGGGCCACCAGGTTGGCCAACCTTGAGGAGGGATCCTCATCGACGTCGATGGAGATAGCCTGATCAAGTAGGTTCAAGAATTCCTCTCGCTCCTGTTTCCTCACACAAATGGACTCGGCATAATTGACATAAACGGATGCTCGATTTCCACCCGAGAGCTCGAGAGCACGTTCGTAGTGGTGCTCTGCCTTTTCTATCCCGGCGCTGCCCGCATCGGGACGATTGATGGAGTACGATATCATGACTTCGTGAATAGCCCCTTTGTCATAGCCGTCGTCGAGTTCCAGGGCTCGTTCCAGAAAGCGCCCCACATGGGGGAGATCAACGATGACCCCCGGATTATCCTTTGAAGATGAAATGAGACTTCCCCATGAAACGGCCGCCCAATAGAGGAGACAAACATCTTCCTTTTCTACCCGATTTAGCGACTCTACAGGCCACGCGAAATAGGTTTCCCGAAACCGAGGGTACTTCACCTCCAGGGCGCGGAACGCAAACTCCCTCGCCCGAAGGAAGAGCCGGCTTGACCGCTCACGGAGACGTCTTGCCTCATCAACGTCATGAGCGATTGCCACTTCAGCATCCCTCAGAACAAACGCATAGCCGTAGAGAGTAAATGCCTGTGCGGCCGCTAAAAGAAGTCCCGGATTGTCGGGTGAATTCTGCAAAAACAATTCCAGCATCTTGAGCGTGGAAGGCATTGACTCCCGTACCAGCTGGGGATCATTTTCCGTCAGATAAAGCTCATCCAGCTCCTCCATGGGAGCCACCAATCTGTTCGTGATGAATCTCGCAGGCGAGCAGCTCATCACACAGAGGATGAGAAGCAAAATGAGGATGGAAAATTCTTTTCTGCGGGAAAACCTTGCCATGGATGGAAGGTTCAAATAATGGAAACGACCGGTTAGATTATCCACGGTGAAAGTTTACCAAGTAAGAAACAGATAAGCAACACCGCGGGCAGACCGATACCCAGTCGGCAGGAGAATCGATCAATTCTGAAGATCGGAATAGAGCGGGAAACGGGAACAGAGTTCTCGAACTTCTTCCTGCGCTTTCGACACTACCTTCTCATCGTCCATCTGTCTGAGTACCCGATCGATAAGGTCGGCTATCTGATGCATCTCACTCTTTCCCATACCGCGCGTCGTTATGGCAGGAGTGCCCAACCTGATTCCGCTCGTGACCATGGGACTCCGTTCATCGAATGGCACCATATTCTTGTTTACCGTAATGCCGGCCTTTTCAAGGGCCGCCTCGGCAGCTTTGCCCGTCATGTTCTTTTGGGTGAGATCCGCAAGGACTACATGAGTGTCCGTTCCTCCACTCACAAGCTCATAGTCCCGCTCAATAAGTGCCTGAGCCATCTCCCTCGCGTTGTTCACGACTCTTCGGCAATACTTCTTGAACGGCGGTCGGAGCGCCTCTCCGAATGCCACCGCCTTGGCCGCAATGATATGCATGAGAGGACCTCCCTGAGTCCCGGGCATTACGCTCGAGTCAATCAGCTCGGAAACCATTTTGGTCCGACGCGACTTCGGGGCCACGATACCCCACGGATTTTCCCAATCCTTTCCCATGAGAATGAGACCGCCCCTGGGACCCCTGAGAGTCTTGTGAGTCGTGGACGTCACAACGTCGCAGTGTGGCCAGGGGGAAGGGTGAATACCCGTGGCCACAAGTCCTGCTGGATGGGCAATATCCGCCATGAGAAACGCTCCCACATCATCACAGACTTCCCTGAACTTCTCGAATTCAATGAACCTGGGATATGCGCTGCCACCGCATACAATCATCTCGGGTCTTGCCTCTCGCGCGAGTTTCAGGAGCTCGTCAAAATCTACTCTTCCCGTTTTCTTTTCCACCTGGTAGGACACTACATTGTAGAGCCTTCCTGAGAAGTTGACGGGACTCCCATGAGTGAGGTGCCCACCGTGCGCCAGATTGAGACCCATCATCGTGTGGCCGGGCTTGAGGAAAGTAAAATAGACAGCCATGTTTGCCTGAGAACCTGAATGCGGCTGCACGTTCACGTATTTGGCACTGAAGAGCTTTTTCGCCCTTTCCCGGGCCAGATCCTCTGCAACGTCGACCCATTCGCATCCGCCGTAATACCTCCGGCCCGGATAGCCCTCCGCATACTTGTTGGTCATGATACTCCCAGCTGCCTCCAGAACAGGATAGCTGACGAAGTTTTCGGAGGCAATCAATTCAAGAGTCTCATCCTCCCTCATGATTTCGCGGTGAATGGCCTCATAGACCTCCGGGTCCTGTCGGCGGAGAGCCCCCGCGGTGTTAGCTGATTTGGACGTATTGCTCACGGATTTCCCTCGTTGTGGAAGATGCCTGAGTCTATCGCGGCATTGTAGCCTGATCTATTCATGAGTTTTCATCCCGACTTATCGGGACCCTTCCCCGCATTCCACGGGATCTTCGACGGGCCGCCCCGCAAAATGCGGGGCGGGACGAATCGGTGGATAATTCATCAGAATGAATATTAATCTGGTACAAGTGTTTATTATTCTTTTACATAAGCAATATCAGAATAATGCTGATGAATCTCATCTCAAGATCCTTTGGAAGATCCTGTGGATTATCCAGGTTAGAAACCTATGACCTCAGAAGTGATAGATAAATGGGTCTATTTCCAGCTTGGATCTTTAGTCAAGGATTCCGTCGCCCAGCTGTAGCAATCGCTGGAGGGGGCGATGGAGCCCTGCCGCTTCACCTCTTCGTCGAGCATGAACCAGTTAGCTTGCCCGAACATGAGATCATCCTTGTTATCTTCAAGATATCTCCTGTCACGCAGGAAACGTTTGAAGTTCAACTGCTCACCCTCAACAAAGTATTTGTGAGCGAGTGAGGCGATAATCCTGTCGTCTGAAGAAGGGAAGTCTTTGCGACATTCCTGGAATGCCCTGTAGTAGACAAGTCCTTTATGACCGTAAATCTCTCCGTTGTCGGGGGCGATTTCAATTGATTCTTCAACCCACCTCATCGCCTTCGCAAAATTCAGAAGATCTATGTTTATCTTCACCACGTCCAGGGCAGTAGTGAAATCCCTGGGGTCAAGCTCGAAGAGCTCTTCGTACGTGCTGGAAGCCTCTTCAAGTCTGTCCACGCGATAATATGCCTGGGAAAGTTTCTTAAGAACGAGTTTCATGGAAACAGATCCGTTTGTGGCATTCGCATTCTTGAGTCTGTTGAGTACACGAATGGCCTCTTCGTGTTCTTCTGCAGCGGTCAATTGATCCGCGAGGTCCAGTCCGAACGAGAGATTGTCTGAATTATCCGCGAATCTTTGGCGGTAAATGTCGAGCGGATCTTTCCCCGTCTGTTCATATGCCTGGGCAAGGTCCCCCTGCGCGTCCTTATTGTCCGGCTCCAATTCGAGGATTTTCTCCAAATAATATATTTGATCCTCATGAAGACCTGCTTCACCGTACAACTCACTCAGCCGCTTCAACGGTTCAGTGTCCTGGGGAATCAGGTCTATGATACGTTGGTACTCAAAGATTTCTTTTTCCCGGTTTCCAAGACGCTTATAAGCGTAAGCGAGGCGGTTATGGAGATTGATATTCTCAGGTAGGTGCTTCAAACCTTGAAGTAGAACATACTCAGAACTGTCGAATTTCCCCAAATACTCGTATGCAATAGCCCAGTATTGATAGACCTCCTCTTCACTCCCAGCGTCACATCCAAGGTCAACTAATTCGTCATAGACTCGAACTGTCGACTTCCAATCCGTGTTCTTGTAATACTCCGCTGCCGAACTCAAGAGTCGGAGACACCTTATATCGTCCGCACTCTCTCTTGCCGCATCCCCTCCTGCGTCCGCATCTTCCCCTGTTTGAGAGGATGGCGGCACGCATCCCATGAACACAAAGACAACGGACGGACCAATAATGATCAGGAAAAAACCAAAAATGCTCGCAATCAAGCGGCGATTTCTCATCTTATCTCCTTCTTCGTTTCACCAACCAGACGTCGCCGATGGTGACCCCAAGGGAAACCTGCCTCACGAATTCCGGGTCCTCCGAAAAGAATCCATCCCTTCGCGAAAGAAGGAATCCGAAGTCTAGCTGGTTCAGCTTCGACCCAAAGGGAATTCCAATTCCCACGGAGAATCCCTGTTCACTCAGGGCTCCGTTCGAGCGAAAAATGTAATGTTGTCTCCGGAAAAATCCAACGCGGTAATGAAACAGACTGAAGAAATCACTGGAACCCGGAATTCTCTCTCTGAGCAGTCCCACACCCAGTGACGACCCGGTTTTCACGCCACTTCCACTTTCTATGGAACTCAACGTTGACTCAATTTTTCCGGGGAAGCGCCTTGCAGAAATCTCAAAGTTGATATGAGTTTGCGCTGTCAAATGGTAAACCCAGCCAAGGGAAACGGTGGAAGGGAGCGAAAAGGCGATATGGTTGACAGTCTTTATGACTTCACCGGGAAGGGGCCGATCGGAGTTGGTATGCTGCCCGTCCTGACCCTGATCCAGAAAGAGAGGCTGATCGGTTACCGCAATTTCCCCACCCCAAAGTGGAAACTGTCCACCCAAATAGAGGGTAGAGTTTGCCAGGACTTTTCCCAAGAACGAACGGTAGTATACAGAGAAAAGCGTTCCCCTGTATTGAAGATCTCTGCCAGCAACGACAGGGGGACCTCCATCCAATCGTGAGGAAGTGACTTCGTGGAAGACCCCAAAAAGGAAATCCAGACGAGCGCCCACGGCGGTGTTATCATCGATTTTCCAGGACCCTCCGGTGAAAAGGCTGCTGATGCCGCCAGTTCCGTCAATTTTCTTCGACCGCATCAACGTATCGGAGGAAAAGATAAGGGTGGAATCCTGACTCCCTTCCATGGAAAAATTCTTTCGCGAATAGGGTCTGAGTCCGAATCCCCACGCATACGTTCCTCTGATTGGTACCACGAATGCAATATTCTCGAGCTGGCCAAACTCACTTCTGAAATCCTGGTCTGGATATTCAACTCTGCCAGTACCGTAATGTGCCGTGAGGTAAGCAAATCTCATTGCGTGCCACGTGGAAGGATTCAAGTAGGAAACTCTCGAATTGTGAGAGGGGACAAGTCCGACACTCCCCTGGGCCAGACTCGACGCCTCGCCGCCGTTGAGAATAATCCCGTGGGAGATACTGTTATATGGAGACTGGGCAGAACAAATGACAGCCAAGACGGAGATCAGGGCGCTCGCTCTATGGTGTTTCATACAGTACCTCAATCCGTGGTGAAAGATCTCCTTCCATCGCCGTATGAAAGGCCACGTGATCGAAAAGAGGGGAGGAATTGTGAGCGACTAGCTTGAATCCGAAGTTCTTCAATGGAACGTCATTCACAAGTTTCTTCACCACAAACCCCTGGACTATATCACTGATGTCCAGGGCGAGTGTCGAATCTTTCTGGATGGATGTGCCTGAATAATATATCCCCAGCGGAGAGAGAGGATCGAAAATATCCTCGTTGAACCACTCCGATTCTCCCCACTCACTTTTCTCGACACTATCTTGAAGCAAGAACATCTGAAACGCCATGCCGGGCGTTTCGGTCAAAAGGCTTGTCTCGAAATCAACGGGAAGTATCAGATTTCCCCTGGTAATCACGGCGCTGCCGGGAATTCCCAGACTGTCAATATCGACAAATACCAGCGACCTGAGACCCGCTCCCCAGCCGACGTAGCTCCGCGTGGAATCGAAGTTGTCGACCTCCAAACTGGGCGGTGTCACGATGGTCACGTCGGAACGGAATCGAATGATTGTGCCGGTATCGGCCGCGGCAGTATCTTCTGTTGTATAGAAGACCTTCATGAAAGGATAGAATTCCGATTTCTCGCTGGAATGGAAAGCATATAGACCCGCAAAATCACCGGCGGCGGACTCCAGAATAAAGAGGGGTTCTGTAGTGTCGCTTTCCACCCATGTTTCTATGAGCGCAGGTTCAATATGAAACCTGACATATGGCGATAACGTGTCTCTCTCCCCTACCCGGGAGGAATCCAGAAACGGATAAGTTTCGGGTACCAACTCATCTATATTGAAATAGTTCGTTTCCGATTCCGAATAGCTGGAATCGAAGTCAAAAAAGAATCCAAGAGTAAGTTCCTCTTGCCACAGTGATGTGTCTGAATCCTCACTATTGATAGTGATTTGAACGAATGCACTGTCAATCGTGATCTGACTGTCTCTGAGGACATCCAGACTTGCGAGACTCATTAAGGATAATGGCATAACATAGTCGTCCTTCGTGCCTAGAAAGAGGACAGGATAATTCCCAAGCATTGGTGGTATCTGATAACTCTTGAACTGGATAGCCGTTGATGAAACAATGTGCACCTTCAGGGGGGTGTTGTCAAGATCGGTGAGAAATGCTTCTTCGGAACAACCTGACAGCGTGAGGATGGCCAAAACGACCGCGTATTTCTGAAGAAGACTCTCGGGATAACTGCTCAACGGAATGACTTTACTCGCCGGGATTCGGCCCTAGGCGTGAGAATTAGGAGAAACGATCCTGAAGGAGGTCGTTGATATGGTCGGCCGCGGATCTATAGCTTTCCTCTGAAGTATCATCGTGAGTCACCGTTTCAAGTTTTTTCTCAATAGATTCATATGCCGCTTTAAAGTCCGCATGTTTGGAAAGTTCCTTCGATATCTTTCTCTCGGGACCATCCACGGCGATGACCATGTCCGCAGAATCAGAGGCGATGGCAAGAGAATTTACCTCCTCCCCTTCCAATTCACTGGGGAGGGATACACCCAGCTTGTCGTAGGTGGCACGCGATACGGCGGAATAATCATTCAGTGAATGAATGATCTGAACAGTCTTAATATTCCTGTAGAAGTCCTGATCCTTATAGAGCTGCTTGTACAGAATCGGAATGAATGAAGACTGCCAGTCATTGCATAAAATCACATTCGGACTCCAGAACAGATGTGTTAACATATTCAGCGCCGTCTTCCCGAAGAACCCAAACCTGTCGTCATTGTCAGGTAAAGGTCTCCCGTTCCTCGACTTGTAGAGAAGAGGGTTCAAGGGTTGAAACCATGACGGATGTTCCATGAAGTAAACCTGCACACGAGTTTGAGGAATGAATGCCGATTTCGCCGAGGCCATGATGATCTCATCTCCCATCTCGCACTCAATCTCGCGGAGCCGGATTACCTCTCTCAGTATATATTTTCGTTCACTGATGAAACCGTATTTAGGAGCCGTGAGACGTATGTCGTGTTCATGCCCCTGTAGTCGAATAGGGACATACTTGGAGAAATGTGCAAGGGGACCAGTCTCAGCGAAGGGAATAATCTCAGATGTTAAGAAATAGAGTTTCAGAGGCATGGCACTCTTCTCCCGGGAAGGATTTCAGCTTTGGAAACAGCTAGAGTTGACGGAGATACTGTTGAGCTTTCTGATAGTATTCGCTATCCGGGAAGTGATCCAGGAGCTTTTGGAACTCGCTTTTCGCCCTATCAGTGTTCCCGATCCTTTGATAGCATAACCCAATCTTTAGCTGGGCGTCATCCCATTTGTCCCCGCCCTTAAATTCAAAAACTCGCCCAAATTCTTTTATGGCCCGTCTGTAATTCTTCAGGGCATAATAAGACTCGGCCAGCCAGTACTGACTGTTATCCGCAAGCTTGTGGTCAAGCCCTGACGCAGCCAACGAAGAAAAACCGTCAATCGCGATCTGGAAATGACCGTTCTGGTATTGACTCAACGCCTCAACATATTTCAGCCTGAAGTCATCTCCACGTATCCTTAAATCGCCCGGTTCGACAACTCCGGATCTGAGAGCATACAATTCGTTGAAGCTACGCGTGAGTGTCACGATCTTGTTCTCAATCATCAGCAGTTGCTCAAGCATCTCAAGATTTGTACTGTCCGAGTATTCGGCCCTATCCTCCACAATCTTCATCTTGTTCTGAATGGTATTGATCCTGTTGATGAGCAGAATTGTGGTACTGTCTGACTGGGCTCTTGACTTGACCACGACATTCAGCGCATTTTCAACATCGGGGACAATCACCCCCATAAGCTGATTCAGTTTACTCTCCAAAGCATCCACCCGTTGAGACAGCTCCTTCAGCTGGTCCTGCTGGGCATTCGACCGGGTTGGCGGTCCGGTTCGCTGCATCTCCCCGTTGGTAGGTGAGGGAGAACGGGCAGCCAGGCAATAGAAATTACTGAGAATCAGAAGTGCGATGACAGGAACACGAGCGCTACATTTTTTCACAGTAAGATGGGTAGTTATAGTGGATGTCCGCAGAATTTGATGCAGAAATTACCCTTTCCGACGGTGAATAACAATGATTTTCAGGCGGCCGTACTATTCCAGCGCTTCCACGCTCACATTCATAGCGAGACCGATCATAGCGTAACATGAAACGAGGAACGAACCACCGTAGCTCAGAAATGGGAGAGGCAGGCCCTTCACCGGAAGCAGGTTGATCGTCATCCCCACGTTGACGAACATATGAGTAAGAAAGAGAGTCGCAATTCCGATGAGTATGAGACTCGAGAATCTCTCACTGGACACGTAAGCCGCTCTTATGAGGTCGAGGATGAGCAGAGCGAACAGAAGCAGTATGAGACATACAGCAATAAACCCCAATTCTTCCCCTATGACTGAGAAAATGAAATCTGTCTCCTGCTCCGGCAGGAACTTCAGATGCGTCTGCGTCCCTCTGCCCCACCCCTTTCCAAAGAATCCTCCAGAACCGATTGCCGTCTGAGATTGAATAACCTGGTACGCAGCCCCTCTTGGGTCCCTGGAGACATCGAGCAGCACCAGGAATCTCTCCTGCTGGTAGGATTTCAATTGTCCCCACAGAACGGGGGTAAGCAGACCGATGAAAATATTCACGAAGAAGTTTGAGAGCTTCGCCCTGAACGTTGTATTGGATAGATAAAGAATCACGGCTACCAACACTATCCAGAAAGTGAAGGTATAGAAATTGAATGCGGTGATCATGGTTAAAATGGGTGCCACCAGTATGAAGATATGAAAGGACCGTGCTCCCACCCAGTAAAGGAGTGAAATGATGGGAGCGACAACAATGATCGCCGATCCCAGGTCAGGCTGCCTCATAATCACCACTGCAGGTATCAGCGTTATCAGAATGGGAACGATGACAGACCGGATGCTCTTTATCTTGAGATTATGATCAGAAAGATATCGGGCGAGGGCGATGACCAGCACCCACTTCATGATCTCCGAGGGCTGGAAACCGACACCACCAAAACTGATCCACCGGTAGGTTCCCGCCACCGGCCCGGTTAGGTGGGGAACAAAGAGCAAGCCAAGGACAAGACCAAAGGCAGCATATGCATACTTGTGAATCACCCTGACTGGTATTGCCAGGAAGAAAATGAAAGCACCGGACGCGGGGACTAGCCACAACAGGTGTTTGAAAAAGCGGGAATTCATGGACAGCTCCTCAGCATCGGAACCGATGCTGTAGAGAGCAACCAAGCCGAAGCCGTTGAGCGCGAGAGCGACGAAAACCCATCTGAGATTGGCTTCTTTCAGTTTTCTGAAAAATTGTCTCATTTGATTGCCACCTTCAGGCTGTCGGCTCCAAAATAGTGCTCTACAATCCTCCTGGCCAGAGGGGCGGCCGTAGATCCTCCCTTGCCGCCATGCTCAACGAGTGTCGAAAACGCTATCGTTTCTTCTCCTTTCCTGGCAAAACCTATGAACCACGCATGAGGTTCGCCGTGGGGGTTCTCGGAGGTGCCTGTCTTTCCAAAGAAATCGATCTCCCCACCCGGCACCCTGCTTGAGAACGCCGTACCCTTAGGACTGTTCAGCACGTTCCACATGGCCCTCTGTATAATATCCCAAGTCGATTCCTCCAATTCCATCCTATTCCCTTCAGTCTCCTTCTCCGAGGACCTTTCCTCAAGAGTAAGTCGGGGTCTTCTTTCAAATCCACGCATGGCAACCGTAGCCATGAAACGGGCCATTTGAATGGGTGTGACAAGGACGTCGCCCTGTCCGATGGCCACGTTCAGTAAATGGCCCCCCGACCAACTATTCTCGCCGTACTTGTCGTTCATAAACGTTGTGTTTGGAGC
This sequence comes from Candidatus Neomarinimicrobiota bacterium, assembly GCA_036476315.1. Taxonomy (NCBI): domain Bacteria; kingdom Pseudomonadati; phylum Fidelibacterota; species Fidelibacterota bacterium. The sequence goes on from JAZGBI010000011.1 coordinate 38,752, forward strand.
GATGCCGCTATTCTCCTCGGGCAAGTCTATTCCAGTCTTTTGTCCGAAGCCAAAAAGCCGTGCATAGCGGAACCATGTGTCCAGGTCGGCTTTTTGAATCAGATGGTAGAAATAGATGTTGCAGGACTCGGTAATTGCGTCCATCAGGTTCACCTTGCCGTGCCCCTCTGGAACCCAACACCCGAATATCCGATCGCCGTAGAGATATTCGCCCGTGCATGTCACCGTCCAATCGAGGTCCACCAGACCGTTTTCCAGGGCCATGATGGCGGTGATAGGTTTTATCGCCGATCCTGGAGGATAAAGTCCCGATACCGATCGATTGAAAAGGGGCCTCGATTCATTATCGGAGTGCTTAGCCCACGTATCCATTTCAATGAATCCTGCAAAATCGTCAAGGGGATAGTCCGGCATGCTTACCAAGGCCAGCACCTCACCTGAGGCAGCGTTAAGAACCACCGCGGCTCCGGTCCTATCTCTCAGGAGACGTTCGACGTAACCCTGTAGACGGGCATCGATGGTGAGGTATATGTTTTCACCCGGTTCTGCAGGTATTGGATCTCTCTCCTTCACAGGCCCCACTTCCCTTCCCAGGGCGTCGACCTGCAGAAAAAGAGAACCCTTTTTCCCTCTGAGCCTGGAATCGTACCGCTTTTCAATGCCATGGGCCCCAGAGAAATCGCCAGGAGCATAGTCCTCCCCATCATGTCGATCCAGTTCCTCTCGACTGATCTCCCTCAGATATCCCAAAATATGAGACGCATTCACCTCGGCCTTATTGGAATACCGTCGCACAGGGAATTTGGAATAAATGACGCCAGGCAAGTCGTCGCGATGTTCTTCAATCAGACTCAGATTCCTAAAGGATACCTCCCGGGAAACCATCGCTGGAAGGAATCGATCCCGGTAGTACTTGTTCAAATTTGCCTCAATCTCACCTGCAGGGACATCCAGATACCTCGCAATCATTTCGAACTCTGTCTCTTCGTCCACAAGTTCGTCCCTGATGACGGAAATGGTATAGACGAATCGATTTGAAGCGAGAACCCGTCCGTCTCGATCCAGGATCAGCCCTCGGGGTGCATGTATAGTCACAGGACGGATACGATTGTAATCCGCGAGCTCCTGAAACTTTTCATGGCGGTATACCTGCAAGTAGTAGAGTCTTGCCACCAGAACGGAGAGCAAAACCATGACCACTCCGTCGGCCACCCTTCTCTTGACCCTGGGGACACGGATTTCACTCTTCAACATTTTCCGCTGACCTCTCTATTCTTCCGGCTGGATTCTATGAAGAGGAACAATCACCTGCACGATCCCAACGAAGACGAGTGTGTAAATCACAGTGAACAGCCAGGTGACCCAAAATTCAAATTTGGAGGAATTGTAGACGCTCTGAAACCTCACGTAAATATACAAAAAGAAATGGATGAGGACGATCGACACCCAGGCTACGTGAAAAACCACCGGACTCATTCTGGGATACCTCCCGTGCAGTCGACCGAGGAGGAAGCCGGAGAGGGACTTCGTCAGGGATGCCAGACCGAAAAGCGAACCCGCACTCAACAGATCTTCAAGAAACCCGATAACGAATCCCGTCACGACACCCGTCGGACTTCCTTTTTGCATGGCCATATACATCACAAAAATGAGCAGAAAATCGGGTCTGATCCCTCTGATTGTCATCAATTCGGAAAGGAAGAGCTGCGTGAGAAAAACGCCCAGGCCCAGAAAAAGTGTCCTTCGCCAGTTCATCCCCCCACTTTTCCGGCCACGAACACGTGCTCCAGTACTCCGAAATCGGTGTAGGCCCGGGCAAGAACAACCGTCTCAAGCAGATCTGGGAAATCGACAAACCCTATCACTTCACCCACTGGCAGATCCTCTGGAAAAATGTTGCTATAACCTGAGGTGAGAATCCTTTCCCCTATTCTCGGCTCCACTGTTTCGGGAACCTCCCAGATTTCGAACACACCTTGGTCCTTCCATCTGAGAATTCCCGTGGCTCCTGACTCTTCAAATTTCACGCTGAGTCGGAAATTGTAGTCCGTCATGATCTGGACCGTGGACGTCTTATTGCCTACCGATACTGTTTTCCCCACGACACCTCTTATGCTCAACACTGACATGTTCTTTCTCACTCCCTGATCCCTCCCCACGTCGATGGAAATGGAGGAGACCATAGGAGAAATTCCTTTGCCGACAACGCGCGCCGGGATGAGACTCAACTGACTTTTCCGTCTGTAGTTGAGCATTTCCCGGAGGCGGTCGTTCTCGTATTTATACTTGAGAAGCGTGGAATTCAGCAGTCCGAGTTGTACGGTTTTATCCCGGAGTAATTCATTTTCCGTCCGCAACTCGTTAATCCCTCTTACCCAAAGGATGGGGCGATACAGTACCGAGAAAAAGCTGTTGGCCTTGCCACGAATGATCTGAACTTCCGAGGACTCGTCTGAAGAGAGGAAATAGAGGGAGAAACCGATGCTGATAATCAGGACGACGTAATCACGACGTTCATGAAGAAAACCGATGAACCTACGCATTAAGAAGCAAGGCTATATGAGGACGTCTCTATACTTTTTGATGTCGTTGAGAACAGTCCCGGTACCGATGACTACATCTTGCAAAGGATTTTCGGAAACGTTGGCCGGAAGATTGGTCCGCTCACGAATATTCTGATCGATGCCTCTTAAGCGAGATCCTCCGCCAGTGAGAATGATTCCCCGTTCCAGGATGTCGACGGAAAGTTCCGGCGGGGTCTGTTCCAGAGCCCGTTTTACCACATCAACAATCTGAGTGACGCAGTCCTTCAGTGACTGACGAATTTCGTCGGATGAGACCTCGGCCGTTTTCGGAATACCCGACACGAGATCTCGACCCTTGACCGTGATCATGGTCTCTTTCATTCGCATGGCGGATCCAACTGATATCTTGATTTTTTCGGCTGAGGGTTCACCGATCTCGAGCTTATGCTCATTCCGGAACCATTGGATGATCGCCTCATCCATTTGTGCTCCTGCCACCCGGACCGTCTCCTTCGTCACAACACCATTAAGAGCAATCACCGCGATCTCCGTGGTTCCCCCTCCGATATCCACGATCATGTTGCCCACCGGCTTACTGATGTCGAGTCCAATCCCGATGGCTGCTGCCACGGGCTCCTCTATGAGGAAAATCTCGCGGGCGTTGGCCCGTTCACCTGAATCTTTAACCGCCCGCCTTTCCACCTCCGTGATGCCGCTGGGAACACATATGACCATCCGGGGCCGGGCGATACGGCTGAAACGAATCTTCTTCACGAATCCCTGGAGCATGGCGTCCGTCATGTGAAAGTCTGCGATGACACCATCCTTGAGAGGACGGATAGTCTGAATGTCCCGGTGAGTTTTACCAACCATCTCTTTGGCTTCGTTGCCCACGGCAAGAATCGACCCGTCGTTTATGCTGCTTGCCACGATCGAAGGTTCGCTCAATACGACCCCCTTCCCCTTGATCCAGACGAGCGTATTGGCGGTGCCCAGGTCGATGGCAAGATCCCCGGATACCCAACCCCCAACGTTTAGCGCATCTCTGAAAAAGGCCATGTTTCTAAGATGGAAGCCAACAAATAGTGATGAGTTTCTCCTCGGAACTAGACTACAATGCTAGGAAAATTAGTCATCAGGATACGGGTTGTCAATTCAAATTCAATTGATCCAGAGTTTCCCAGACAGGGAAAAATGGAAAGGAATTCAAATTTAAACTATATTCATATACTATTCAGGCTAAGGCGAAGGCTGAGGAATTAACAAGATAAGAGGCTGAGGCGAAGGCGAAGGAAATGAAGGGAGAAAACAAAGACTCTTCTCGTTGAATTTGTAATGAATAGGATTCTCAATTCTTGGCCTTCGCCTCAGCCTCGGCCTTATTCTTAGCCTAAGCCAAAGCCTGTGTCTTCCAAAGCAAGAAAGGAGAGAAAACGAAATGAATGAGATTACCGTCTACTTCAACCCGAGGTGACGTAAGAGTAGAGAATCCGTGCAGATTCTCAAAGATCAAGGCGTTGACCCTCAATTGATTCATTACCTCAAGACTCCTCCTGACCTGGATACTCTGAAGGATATCTCCCGGAAATTGGGACTTGAACCCAAGCATTTCATCCGGAGAAATGAAGCAGTTTTCAAGGAGCTCCGACTGAAGGAAAGATTGGATGATAGTGAGGCGTTGCTGCAGGCAATGGCGTCCCATCCCAGATTGATAGAACGTCCCATCGCCGTCAAAGGCGAAAGAGCCGTTCTCGGTAGACCACCAGAACGCGTGCTGGAACTGCTGTAACGCTTCCCATGGAGAGTGGAGTCTCTTGGATATTGTAATCGTCACCCTGGTTTCCCTGATCGCCTCCGGTCTAACCCTTTTCTCAGGTTTTGGACTGGGTTCCATCTTGATGCCCGTCATGCTGCTGTTTTTCCCCGTGGAAGTTGCAGTCGCCGCTACCGCCCTCGTCCATCTCGCAAATAACTTCTTTAAGTTTGCCCTTTTCGGGAGATTTCGGCGCAACGACGTCCTCATCAAATTCGCCGTGCCGGCAGTGGTTTTTGCTGCCGTGGGAGCCTGGCTGCTCACCGTGATGTCACAGTTCAAACCAGCCTTTTCATATAATTTGCTCGCGAGAAATCAAGACGTGGAGGTAATCAAGATCATCGTCGCCGCATTAATCACCTTTTTCGCTCTTTTGGAAGTAGTGCCCCGGCTGAGAAATCTGGAGTTCAATCCCAAACTCCTCCCTGTGGGCGGCATGGTCAGCGGTCTGCTGGGGGGACTTTCTGGACACCAGGGTGCAATGCGGAGCGCCTTTCTCGCCAAAACCGGACTGACAAAAGAACAGTTCATCGGCACCGGTGTAACCATCGCGTGCCTGGTAGACCTGACGCGACTTGCGGTATACGGCGTGCACATAACTCAGATCGGTCTCAGAAACGTACCCCTTATAATTGCGGCATGCTGCGCCGCCTTCCTCGGAGTGATGGCCGGAAAAAGCCTGGTGGAAAAAGTGACAATGGCCCATATTCAAAAACTGGTGGCTTTTGGACTCATCATACTCTCCCTGGCGCTGGGAAGTGGCATCATCTAACCTGAGTCATTTGTGGCCAAGAACACCAATGACCTGAAATCATAAGCATCAAATGTTCAGTTGTTCAAACATTGAGGTTTCATGTATGGAGAGATTGCTTGGCTCTGTAGCAGTCCAACGCCTCGGGGGAAGAGGTCGGACAGGCGCGCTGATGAACAAACCAGGATAGACCACATGGGGGTAAACATGATCAGAATACGAAAGGCGACAAAAGAGGATCAGAACACAATCGTTGAGTTTTCCCTGGCGATGGCGAGGGAAACGGAAGACAAAAACCTGGACACTCACAGATTGATGCGGGGAGTGGCCCGGGTTTTCACTTCACCCGGAAAGGGCCTCTATCTGATAGCCGAGGTAGAGGGAACTATCGCAGGGCAACTTCTGATTACGTCCGAATGGAGCGACTGGCGTAACGCCGAGTTCTGGTGGATACAGAGCGTATATGTGCACCCTGAGTTCCGAAGACGGGGAGTGTATCGTTCTCTCCATAATGAGACCTTGAAACGGGCCCGGGAAGAGGGGAATGTCTGTGGCTTCCGTCTGTACGTCCATGGGGAAAACAGCCTGGCCCAGCAAGCATACGGTAGGCTCGGGATGAAAATATCTCAATACATGCTCATGGAATGTGAGCCGCCGTTCACAATGGAGGGGGCAAACTAGCTGCCGTCCGTACTTGTCGCAGATGAAATCAAGCGATTCCTTGAATGCATCTTATGGAGTGAATATGGACTGCATCATCTCCCGATGATGCTGAACCATCAGGAGATGGTTCACTCCATATTCCATATTCGGATCAATCGACCCAGCTGCAAATGAAAACATTGGTTTCCCCAGGCTCTTGGTTGTTGCGATTCGATGCAAACGCGAGCTGATTGCCGTCATGGTTGAACATGGGAAAACTATCGAACCCATCATAAAAAGTAATCTGTTCCAGATTCGAGCCGTCGACATCAATACTGTAGAGATCGAAATTCCTCCCTCGGGGATTTGCAAGATTTGACGAAAAGATGATCCTATTGTCGTTGGGGAAAAAGAAGGGGGAAAAGTTAGCACCCTCGTTATCTGTTATCTGGATCTTGTTTGAGCCATCTGCATCCATAACCCAGATTTGCAGCGCCATCGGCTTGATCGCATTGTTCCGTAGAATCTGAAGGTAGCGCTCTTCCTCCTCTTCTGATTCCGGATAATATGCTCGCCACACAATCTTCTGACCATCGTGGCTGTAGAACGCTCCGCCGTCGTAACCGAGACGATCCGTAAGCTGGAGCTTGTTTGAACCGTCAGGATCCATCGTCCAGATCTCAAGATCACCTGAGGCGAGAGATGTGTAGACAATTCTGTTGCCATCGAACGCGTAAGTGGCCTCGGCGTCATACCCATATGTTTCCGTGAGCCGACTCATCTCCGAACCATCCGGCAGAGCCCCGAAGATATCGTACGCAGGATGCAACATCCAGACATAGCCAAGTGTCGGATCCGCTTTGGCGGGGCAGGCTTCACCACCCAGATGGGTTGAAGCGTATATGATAGCGTCATCGTGCGGATATTGAAAGAAACTGCACGTCGTGACTCCCGCTCCCGTCGATACCATCTCAATCCCCCCAGATTCAATATCCAGAATGAATATCTGGTCACAGTTTTCGTCTCCCTCATGAGCCTGGAAGATCAATCTGGATCCATCGGCACTAAAATACGCCTCGGCATTCTGACCACTGAAGGTCAGCTGGCGCATGGCCTTGAAATGCTTTTCTCCTTCGACGACGAGGGAAGCGCCTTTGGCCAGTTCATCGTCACCGTAGGATAGATAAACAGTCGATGGATTCTCCTCCGGTTCGGACTCAGGACTCTTTTCCAGCACGTTCATTCTCATGGCGAGGAATCCCACGGTGGCACTGAAGATAAGGAATAGGAGTATTTGACCTGCCCTTTTCAAACCATTCTCTCCTCGTTTTCCTTCCAAAATTACCAATCATTCGTGGTACCATGAAGCGGATTATTGCATAACCGTCAAAAATAGGACAAATTTTATCTGATTTACCCTGTCCAACTTTGCGGAACGAGGTTAAATTAGCACCTCGACAATTTGCCCTCAGAACAAATCTATGCACGTGAGGGAAGCGGATCGAGACGTGAACAAACGACCATAACCGATCACTTTGCAGAAAAGAGAAAGGACATTTTGTCATGACTGGAAATGAAGGGCCATTCCAATTACCGCAACTACCCTTTGAAGAAAATGCGCTTCAACCGGCTATCTCTTCACAGACGGTACAGCTCCACTATGGCAAGCACCATGCGGCCTATTTCAATAACCTGAACAGACTCGTGGAGGGTACTGAATTTGCCGACATGCCCCTTGAGGAAGTTGTCCGGCGAAGTTTCGGCAACTCTGACCGCCAGGCTTTATTTAACAATGCCGGTCAGGCATGGAACCATATCGTCTACTGGGAAGAGATGAAGCCAGGTGGGAGTCCGAAACCTTCAGGCCGGCTTATGCAGGGGATTGAGGAATCTTTCGGGGGCTTCGATCAGTTCAAGAGTCAATTTGTGACAACGGCCGTTGGTGTTTTCGGGAGCGGGTGGGCCTGGCTCGTAGAGAAAAACGGCTCGCTTGCGATTACGGGTACTCCGAACGCAGAGAGTCCCTTTGCGGGGGGACAGAAAACGTTGATGGGAATTGACGTGTGGGAACATGCATACTACTTGGATTACCAGAACAGGAGGGGTGACCATGTTGCCGCCGTGCTGGATAATCTTATCAACTGGGACTACGTGGCAGACAGACTATAGGAAATGACTCGATTTCCGTTTTAGAGCTGAGTTTCCACTTCAATCACCCTGTTAGAACCGGATTCATAAAGGGCACATTGAAAGCCGTCTTTCAGGGCGGCTGCCCCCCATTTCCCATCAATTCGGAGGGCGACATAGGCCACCTGGAAATCGGCTTTGTCCCCATGACGTCTTCTAATTCTTTGAACGGCTTCCAGGCATGCTTCTTGCGGCAGTCGTCCCTGTCGCATTAATTCCACCACCAGAAAGCATCCCAGTGTCTTCATAATTTCCTCACCTCGACCTGTTGCCACGGCGGCTCCGACCTCATTGTCACAGAACATCCCGGCACCGATGATGGGACTGTCCCCTACCCTTCCATGAAGTTTGAATGCGAGACCGCTGGTACTGCAACCTGCGGCCATTTCACCTTCCTCGTTCAGGGCAATCAGGCCAATCGTATCGTGGGACTTCCCGGATTCCCCATGATCCCCCTCTCTTGACCTTTCCCTCCACTTCAACCACTTCTCCCGGGATGATTCCGTCAGGAGGTTTTCCTTTCTGAACCCGTTAGCCAGTGCAAATCTCTTGGCTCCTTCACCCGCCAGCATGACGTGATCAGTCATTTCCATGATCTTCCGGGCTACACTGATGGGATGCTTCACGTCTTGTAGAAAGACCACGGATCCGGCGTTCCCGTCCGAATCCATGATGCAGGCATCCAGAGTGACATTTCCTTCCTGATCTGGCGTTCCCCCATATCCCACTGAACTGACATTCGGATCCTCCTCGGGTACTCTGATCCCCGCCTCAACGGCGTCCACTGCCGATCCACCGTTCATGAGAGTTTTCATGGCTTCCCTGTTCGCATCCAGACCGAAACGCCAGGTAGAGATGACCATCGGTTTGCCCATCGATCTCTCGACGGAAGGTTCGGACTGCCCGAGAAAGATGGCGGGATGCAGTGCACTCAAGAATCCACTTTTCATGAAAACTCTTCTGGTCAACATTCGTACTCCCTCTTATTCCACGGATCTCATGAGCCGGTTCTCCCCATGGGAATGGTGATCTCGAAGACTGTTCCTTTCCCCATTTCCGACCAGCGAACGGAAATCGTCCCTCTCTGGAAATCCTCGATAATCCGCTTCGCGAGACTCAATCCCAATCCCCAGCCTCGCGTCTTCGTGGTGTAGCCGGGACGAAAGACGTTTTTCCAGTCCCGTTTTGGAATACCTTTCCCGTTGTCCCTGACGGAAATGACGGCTTTCATCCCTTGCTGGGCCACGCCTATGGAGACCTCTCCGGTGGGCTTATCGATAGAATCGATAGCGTTCTTCACAATGTTCTCCAAAACCCATGTGAGCAGAACGGGTGTTCCTCTCACTGTAACGGATTTCTCCTCGTTTACGTTGAGAACGATATTCTTGCTAGTCTGGGGGATACGTCGCCGGAAATAGTCAACGGTGCCGGAGATAAGATCCTTCAGGTCCACCTCCTCGAGACTCGGGGATGAGCCCATTCTGGCGAATCGGTCGCTAATCTGGCGCAGGCGGGCAATATCGGTTTCCATCTGGCCTGATACGTTGTTCGCCTCCTCCGGATAGTCGCGAAGCCTTTCCAACCATCCCATGAGTGACGAGACAGGCGTACCCAGTTGGTGTGCCGTCTCGCGAGCCATGCCGAACCAGATGTGCTGTTTCTCGTTTCTCCGGATGACCTGGAAGCCACCGTAACCCAGCAAGATAAACAGTGCCACCGCTCCAATCTCAGCGTACGGCAGAAGCCGAAGCTGCCTGATGAGGCCGGAGTCGCCGTAATGGAGATGCCCAACAACGATTCTTTCGGCCGCTTTTGGGCCGACGGCGGGAACCGTAATTTCCAGAGGGATAGGAACATTCTGACTGTCCATATCTCTCATGATCCGCTTTACGTATTTGAGCTCCAGTTCCCCATTCCCTGGAAGATTTCGCCAGTTGACAGGAATTCCGTCAGGGTCCGAGTGGATAACAGGAAAGCTAACCTTCTGGATGATTTCCCTGAAAACAAACTCAAGTTCTGTGTCGCTCTCATCCGTGATTCCCTTGGCGATCAATCGAGCATACAGACTAACGGTCTCCCTGCTCTCCTGTCTCAAATCTCTAATGACAGACTGGGTGTAAAAAAGAAGGCCGGCAACAAGAACAACAGCAGCCACGAAAAGGGCCGCCTTGATGTTTCCAGCTTGCCTGTAAAGCCTCACCGGTTGAAAACGCCACACGGGAGATTATTCGATAAAGTCATTCTGTCTAATATAATGAATTATGGAATCAACCTCGTCCCTCAACGCCAACTTGCTGGTGTTCACGGTTATTTCGGGGTTCTCAGGTTCTTCATAAGGGTCGTCAATCCCGGTGAAGTGTTTGATCTCACCACGACGAGCTTTCGAATAGAGTCCTTTCACATCACGGGCTTCGCAAACTTCCAGAGGACATTTCACAAATACTTCGACAAATCTGCCGATTCCCCCTCGAGCGTATCGGCGCTCCTGCTCATAGGGAGAAATAAAGGCACAGAGAACAATAATGCCGTGTTGAACCAGCAAATTGGCGACAAACGTGACCCTCTCGATATTCTTGTCCCTGTCCTCCTTGGTAAAAGTCAGGTCAGGGGTCAGCTTCTGCCGGACGACATCTCCATCCAGTCTCTGGACACGGTAACCCATTGTCTCCAGTTTTTCTTTCAGGGCTATGGAAATCGTGGTCTTTCCCGCCCCGGACAGGCCCGTCAACCATACGGCAACTCCCGGAACGGTGTTATCCCCCGGACGGAGAGTTTTCTTACTCTTCATGTTGATAATACCTCTTCAAAACCTCCTCCACCTCAGGTCTCGTGAATTCGACGGGCAGTCTTCCCCCGGATTCCAGTATCTCCCGTATTTTCGTTCCGCTTAAGAATATCTTTTCGTGGTCCAGGGCTCTCGATGTCTTCGTCGTGGCCATGGAATTCGTTCGCCGACAGTAGAAGGCATGCTCAAAGAACATGGGCTCAATGCCAATCTCTTCCCTGGAAAACGTGTCAAAGATTTTCTGGGCATCATAGGTTCCGTAAAAATCTTTATATCCCGCATGATCTCTTCCGACAATGAAGTGGGTGCAGCCATAGTTCTTTCTTGCAATCGCGTGGAGTATCGCTTCCCGGGGGCCTGCATAGCGCATGAAGGCCGGGTAGACAGACAGGAGTGTATGCCTGTGGGGAAAGTAGCTGTCCAGAATGGCCCTGTAACATTCCATCCTGATTTCGGCAGGGATGTCATCCTCACTTGTCTGTCCAACGATGGGATGAATCAATAGGCCGTCCACCATTTCCAGGGCACATTTCGTTATATATTCGTGAGCCCTGTGAATGGGATTTCTGGTCTGGAAGCCCACCACCGATTTCCAACCCCTCTTCCTGTACTGTTCCCTCAACTGTGCGGGACTGAGCCGGTAGTCACCGAATCGACCATGATGTGGTAGCACGTATGCTTCAACGTCTCCGGAAATATAGTAGTCACCCTGAGAGAAAAGTGCGGCTACGCCGGGATGAGACATGTCGCTGGTGAGGTAGACCTCCTTTGCCTCCTTCTCCTTATCGTAGTGAAAAACCTCCGAAACCGAAATCCTACCCAGGGCCGTGCCGTCAGGACCCCTCAAGAATATCGCATCTTCACCTTTCAGATCATCGTATTGATCTTTTGTGATGGGCAAAGTGACGGGAAGGGACCATACCTGTCCAGTGAGCAGCCTGAGATCTGCAAGTGTCGACAAATAGTCCGCTTTCGACATAAACCCTTTCAGAGGACTGAATGCACCTGTTGCCAGCATTTCGAAATCGGCAAGATTTCTTCTGTTCAGAATTAGTGAAGGGTTCAGGGAGTCCTCATCTTCCGGCAGCTCCTTCATGAGATCCAGTAGAACGCCTCCATGTGGCTCGATCATGACAGTCCTTTCCTCAACGGTGTGAAAGACTTTGCACAAGAAGTCAGGCGGCAAAATTACAAAACCTGCAAGTTACCTCAATGATTTATGTCCGGTGAAGACCCCTTCATTCACACCTTACTCCTGAATCTTAGAGCCACGCGAACTAACTTATCCCGGTTGATAAAAAGGATCACAAGAAGAACGGCTGACAGCACAATCCTCGAAACTGCACGGCATATCCGGAAGAGCTTGGTGTCGTACTCAAACGTGATCGAATGGCCGCCTGCGGGAAGAACGACAGATCGCAGTACATGATTTGTCTGGTAAATCCGGACAGGCTCGTTGTCTACCGTCGCCTTCCACCCGGGCCCGTAATAGTTTTCAGAGAGGACCAGCAGACCACCGTTCGGTGAAGAAGCCTCTAGGATAATTTCATTCTCTGAATATTTCCTCACCTCGACAGTTCCCATTCCACCGGGTTCAAACTCCGGACCGTCATAGTTAATGACAACTGCCTCCACTGCCGGATCAAAAGCAGGATCCGTTGTTTTTCTCAGGGATTCCTCCTGGCTCGACACGGGGTCTACCTGAGATACCAGCCAGGCCTTGGGAAGAACAGTCAGATTCCTGTAGACCGACTGTTTTTCGCTGAAAGCCAATTGAAAACCTCTCGGCTGAAGTTGTCGGGACGTGACAAGGTATTTCACGTTGAGCATGTTGAGAACGGGCAGACTGCTTAACCCTCCTCCGTCCATTAGATCCTGATAGGTCCTCAGCTTCACCGGGCGATACCCTCCAACACTCGACAGACCGAAATATCCGTGGCGATTGCTATTCATCTCGTCAGCAGGCAGAATGCGGAACAGACTGGAGTCTCTTCTCATGAAATCGATCTCTGGAGTTGTACGAAACCGTTCCGGCAGGTTTACCGGGTTTTTAAGGTGGAGAAACTCTCTGTCAACCACCCAAAGGTCAACCATCAGAATGCTGAGAAGAATCAGGCCGACCGCTTTCCCGTTCAGGTGCTGCCTGATTCCGAGCCAGATGGAAGTGAGTCCCGCGATCGATACGAAAAAGGCCAGAAGAAGACCTCTGTGAAATATCTCTTTCCTGACTGCAGCGAGTTGAGCCAGCACTTGTGGTTGAAATCTCTCCGCATCACCGCTCTTCACAAAGAGCCCAAGTGCTTCGTAAGTTGAGTCACCAATCAAGAGAAAAACGAGGGACAAGCCGATGAGCGGCCCAAGAATAAGGAGAACAGATAACCGAAGCCTTTTCACAGTTTCCGCTATTCTCTCTTCCAGGATTTCCATGAGGTTTTCGAGTCCCGTGGCTGCCAGCACACCCATTGTAAAAGGGAGGAGAACAAAAATCATCGAAGGAATCCTGAATCCGCTGAACAAAGGGGCAAACTTGTAGAGGGACCAGTAGAGTGGAGGAAAATGTCTTCCGAATCCAACAAGAAGGATTAAGACTGTCGCTATGGCCATGGATAGGGTGAGTCCCGACGGCTTCCGAATGGTGAGCGCCAGAACGGCAAGAACAACTGTCAGCAAACCTAGATAATGGGTGGACTGTGTAAACGGCATGCGACCCCAGTACGCCGCGGACTTCAAATCTCGAGTTGGATAATTCTGAAGTCCGTGGAAATAGGGGTAGATGAACGATACCGACTCTTTGGGATGGAATGACCATTGTGTGGCATAATCCCAGCTTGTACCGCGTTCACTCTCTTTTGTCTTTTGCAGTGCCGACGCACTTCCTCTCGTAGAATGACCTTGATATTGATACACCGGCACGTTGGGGTCCACGACCATCATGAGAGCCAGGATCAGACCGCCGAATATGGCCCCTGTCTGGATTCCCTCCCTCTTACGGCTCCAGGTTCGGCCAAGAAGGGATTTCACCTGCCTCCAGATCCAGAGGAATACCACCAGCATCCAGGTATAATAGACAACCTGGGGATGCTTCGCCCAAATTTGAAGCGCCGTTGCAAGAGAAAGATAAAGAACACCTCGCCATGATGAGCGGGCGAAAATGTACTCGACCATCAAGAAGACGTACGGCAAATAGCCCAGAGAGAGAATCTTTATTCCATGCCCGGCATTGATGAGACCGAACAGGTATGGTGTTAGACCGTAGACGGCAGAGCCAAACAGAGCAGGTACATATCCCAACCGTCGCCTTCTGAGAAACAGGAACATTCCAACCCCCCCGAGAGAGAAATAGAACCAGTACTTCACTCCCAGATTGACAAAAACCGGTCTGAGAACGTTCGCAACGAGGTCGGAGGGCATATACATGTACCCGGCGTACGAGGGGGCCCCTGAAAACAGGTGGGGATACCATTGTGGCATCTCTCCTTTTTCCCTGATGAATTCCTCTCCCCACTTTTTGATGGGGTAGTGGGCAAGATAGTCGGGAGCCAGAGGAGTTTTCCCTGAGATGACCATCTCATTCAGAAACAGGAAAACTGCCGCGGGAATCACCACAATCGAAAATCTGGCCAACCGGTTCATCGATCCAAAGCGTGTCTAAGACGTTTCCACGTCGATTTGAGCAGGTACGTGAGACCCCTTAACTCCCGCACGCCAATCGTACGCGTCAACCATAACAATGCGGGAAAGAGAAAGAGGCCAAGAAGCCCCCACTGAAGTCTCCAATCCGGGTGTTGGAACTGCAGGGTGTGGATGGCCCAGAAGACGGCCAACATGGTCACCATAAGCTTTCCCAGCCGATACCAATTCCAGTCAATTCGAGCAACCTTTTGAGAGGCCAGGTATACACCCGCAGCCAGGATGGCATAAGAGGACAACGTGGCCCACGCAGCTCCCATGACACCGTAGTTCTTCACGAGCAGAAAGTTCAAGAGGAGATTCAGAATAATGGAAATCGCAGCGGCCCACGCGAGTCTGGGTGTTTGGCCTCCCACGGCCGCTCCGGCCATGAAGAATTGCCTGAAGCCACTCAGAAAATAGGCAAGAGTGACGAGAGGAATAATTGCTGCACCTGCGACGTAATCACGCGTGGCCGCGAGGGAGATGACCTCCCCGGCGAAGAACGAAATGGCAAGAAAAAACAGACCCCCCATCACTGCGAAATAGAATAGAACATCGCGGTGGTATTCGTGAGATTCCTCTTCCACACCCATCCGGTACATCATAGGCCCCCAGCCCCGCTGGAGGGGGATAACGAAAAACATACTGATGAGCATTCCGAACTTATAGGCAATTCCGTAGACGGCAATTTCTTCGAGACTGACAAACAGCTTGAGGAAGAATCTATCGGATACCGTAAGCACGGGTGCCACCATAGCCAGAATCACGAGCGGTCCAGCAAACTTGAGCAGTCGCAGGAAGATAGTAAGAGATGGTCTGGCGTTGTTGGACCTGAGAATCTCCGAACCGGTGACCAGAAACGCGATACCATATACCACCGATCTGGCAACCAGGACGCCCAGGAGTCCCCAACCCTTCATTACAACGAAAATGAAAGTGACCGCAAGCACGCCGATGAATTGAGTTGACGAAAAAAGGACGTAAGTGAGAGCTTTACCGTCATATTGAAGAAGACCGAGAAAGAAGCGCGTGCCAAATGCCAGGAAAACATTCAGCAGAAGAATCAGTATGAGGAAATCTTGACTGGGTCCCAGCCCAACGAACTTTCCCGGGAATCGGTGAAGAACAGCGATGAGACCGAGGACAACGACGTTCAGGACCAGCGAACCCCCGTAAGCCGATGCGACGACCCGCTTTCTTTCTGTCCCCTTGCCACCTGCCAGGTAGCGCCATACCGCATTGTTGATGCCGAAGGGAATCAGGACAACGAGAAACGTCTCTACCATTTCAAGGAGAACAAGGATTCCCACCTGTTCCAAGGGAAGGTATCGAGTATATATGGGAATGAGAAGAAAGGCGGCCAGTTTGGAAGGGACATTTCCCAGTCCGTAAATGGCGGTACTTCTTCCCAGTTCTACTATCGGTTTCCTTATCGCCACTGATTGAGTCTCATCTTCAGGGAGGAGCGCATGGTCATCTGGTGGGGGAGATAGAATTATTCATGGCAACGGGTTAAATTTAGACGGAGTAATGTACTAATCCAAAAAAGTGTTCGTCTTCTTGACATTAAAGGTTTATCCTCTTCGCGCATGAGAGAGAATTCAACACCTCCAATCTTGGTAGTTGGTGTTCCACGCAGCGGAACGACCTGGACGGCTCGAGTCCTCAGTGAGGCCCACCAGACCTCTCTTCTCCACGAACCGGACAACGAGAAGATAAACGTACTCGCATTTCGATGGAAGCACGGATATCACCGGATGCCCTACATAAGAGAGGCGGAAATGGAGCCGGTGTATGCAGGTTTCTGGAGACACATTCTCGACTATGATTTTCTTCCGAGTGCAACGGTGTTGAACAAGTCCTTGCTAAGGGGATTCAATCTGAATTCCACCCGGCTTGAGAATTATGTAAGGGACAAGTGCAGGCAGGCCAATAACAGTCAGCCTCACGCTTTTCAAACATCTCCCTACGACCAGATCACTCGCGTCCTTAGCAAAGCATCCTTCTTTTATTACAAATCAAGGAGTAGACGGCGGATTGTCAAGTCCGTGCACACGGGACTTGCGCTCCCCTTCTTGTATCAACATTTTAGACCTCAAGTTCTTCTGGTGTTCCGCCACCCTGCAAACGTGGTATCCAGCTGTCTTCAACTGGGACTGTACGACGCCAACAGGGAGATTTTCAGGCAGACTGCTCTGGCGGAGGATTTTCTGGAGCCTTACATGGAGAAAATTGAAAGACTCAAGGATCCGGTTGCGTTAATGAGTCTGCAGGTATCCATCTTTTACTACATTTGGGAACAGCAACTGAAAGAGAATCCCAAATGGTTGTCTGTGACGCATGAATCGCTTTGCAATGAACCTGAAGGCTCGTTTCGCACATTGTATGAGGAACTTGGCTTGGAGTGGAGAAGAGAGGTGGGTGAATTCCTTCTGACCCACGATACGGATGGAATCGGTTACGAAATAAGGCGGAAAGCGGCCGGTCAAATCGACAAATGGAGGCAGAAACTGACACCCGACCAAGTGGAATCCGTTCAGAAGGGATACGGCATCCTCCCGGTGAGGCATTACCATGAATTCTCCACCAACCGCTGACCGAATCAAGGAAAGTGGCTGACATCGGATAGAGCTACCATCATACACGATTATGTCCGAAAAAGACCGAATCACAAAACGCATTTTCATCGTTGGGGCCGCCAGATCTGGCACTACCCTTGTGCAGAGTCTTTTTGCCTCCCACCCTGATCTCTGTTCATTTCCTGAAACCCACTTTTTCAGAGCGACAGTGCCCAAGATATCGTGGATGCGTCCGCTTAAGAAATACGGTTCAGGAGAAAGAAGGATCATGGGTGAATTATTGAACAGGGCTGGAGACGGAAGTTTATTGCATCTGCTTCCTCAATCAACCTGGTCCACTGAAAGGTGGTCAGCTGCCATCATACGGATTCTGGACGAGCATTGCCTCAAGCGGGATTATTCAGCGTGGGTGGAAAAAACTCCCATGCATCTCTACTACATCCACCTCATTAGTTCGGTCAGTCCCGACAGCCGTTTCATTCACGTCATTCGCAATGGCCAGGATGTGGTCGCGTCTCTCTACGAGGCGAGTCACAAGCATCCAGAGTACTTTGGAGGAGCCCGATCTGTGAACCGATGCATCAGACGATGGAAGCATGACGTGTCAATATCCAGGAGGTTCGTTGACTCTGATAATCACGTCCATGTCATGTACGAAAACATCGTGGTAGATCCGGAGAGGGAACTCAAACATATTTGTGATGCGATCGGGATCGCCTTTAGCAAGAAAATGCTGAGTTACGAGACAGAGGCGGCCACACTTCGATTACCAGAGGAAACCTGGAAAGTCAGGAATAGTGAACCTATTCGTAAAACTCGAAAGTTCGAAACGCTATTCTCGCAGGAGAGGCAGGATTACATCCTGAGGAAGATGAGAAACATAGACCTGAAAGCCTTCCAGTTACAGAATAGCACTCCCCAAAAGCGTGAGTAAGTTCTGTCGCTTTTCTTCCCATTCTCTTATCTTGTTCTTCTTTTTCGCAGCGGCCAGGACAGTATATTTGTCAACAGACTCCGCTACCTCAACGATTGCCTTGTAGATCGCGTCCGGGGTGCTTCGGGCGTAGACCACCGAATCAGAGAAATAGCGGCGGATCGTATCCGTTTCCGAGACAACCATCGGCTTAACCAAGGACAGTCCTTCGTAACCTCCTGAGAGCAAAGTACGGTCTCGAGTAGTTAACACGATGAGGAAATCAGCCGAGCGAAGCAAAGAGACATATTCCTCTTCAGGCAAGAATCCCGTGAAGGTGATATTCTGCTCGCGGTATTTTTCCAGTGAAAATTTGGCTCTATGGTAGTTGCCTGTAATGTAAAAATGGATATGGGCATGCCTCACGGCCGCTTCCAAAAAGGGTTCAATCGGCTCATCCCTGGAAAACCGACTGATTAATACCGCAGTCATACCTGAGTTCTTCCACTTGAGCATGTTCTGATCTGATGAACCCGAAAGTACGGGGATGGGATCTTCAAGAACGAACAGCTTTCCCTCCAGGGAAGGGAATCGGTCACCAAGCGCCTGGGACAGCCCCTCGTTATGAACCAGCAATATGTCACAGTTGCGCCAGAGCATGAAACTGAAGAAATTCACGGGAAAAGTATCGTAGTCGCTGAAGGCCGCGGTATGAAGATCCGGTATCACTCTGCAACCGGATAGAAGTTTGTAGAACATGGCCGTGAATGTAATGAATGGGTGCGCTTGAAAGGAGTAGATCACCTTGGGGTGTGATCGGAGGAACTTGATGAAAGTGATAATGGCATTCACCATCAGCCTCAGTATTGCGAGAAAAGTGGGGGCGTCCTTTCTTTTGAGTCGGTAATACTCTGCACCCAGTTGCTTTGCGAGTTCCTCGCTTCTTCTCGAAACTTCGGTCCAGGCCACAAAGATTCCTTTATTCCTGGTCACCCGCTCGACCTGTATTCTCTTTTGGCTAACTGGTTTCAGGGCTACCCATAATACCCCTTTGTGAACCCCGTCCATGGGCCCTGTCGGAGTATAAACCTCTTGACAAATGCAGTGATGAATCCCAGGCCGTATCCAACGATCTGGATGGGCATCACTGCCAGCAAATAAATACCCACCTTGCCACTCTCCTGTTTCACGGCACCGAGTCCTGAGACCACCAACAAAAGACCTAACCCGAGACCGAGGTGTCGACTGTACCTGTCCGGGTTGGCCAGGAATCCTGCCAGAATCGCAAACAGCACGACGGTCAAAACAGAGGGAACAAAATGGAGAGGCTCCAGCATGTCCCGGTCAATCTTCCCCAGGTTCACCCTTG
>JAZGBI010000012.1 GCA_036476315.1 Candidatus Neomarinimicrobiota bacterium
CAACCCTCATCCATTTTCCCTCAACCCTCATCCATTTTCCCTCATCCATCACCCATCAACCGTCTTCCATGAAAACCCTCTGGGCTCCCTGGAGAATTGAATATGTCAGGTCCCCCGAACACGAGGGGTGCATATTCTGTGAAAAACCCAAAAAAGGCGATGATCGGGATATGCTGATTCTTTACCGCGGTGAACATTCTTTTGTCATAATGAATCTGTATCCCTATAACAACGCCCATCTGATGTTTGCTCCCTACGAACATCAGAGTGATCCCACCCAACTTTCCACAGACACGAAGATGGAGATTATGACTCTTCTGGACCACGCCATGGAAATAGTCCGGAAAAAGCTGAGAGCCGAAGGATTTAACTTTGGTCTCAACGTCGGGAAGGCGGCCGGTGCGGGAATCGAAGAGCATGTGCACTATCACCTGGTGCCCAGATGGGTAGGGGACACAAATTTTATGCCGGTAATTGGACATACGAAAACGGTTGTAGAGGGTCTCAAAGAGACCTATGATTCACTCAAACCTGAGTTTGATAAAATATCACCAAGTGATCTGTAAGCAGTGGAACACATCCTTCGAAGGAGTCCCTTTGGGAAGCATCTTAACAGTCGAACAAAGTGATTCTTGAATTCTCCCGAACCTGGCTTCCCTACATCTATCTCTACGGTGTAGGTGGAATCTTTTTTCTGGTGGGGCTCTGGATCATCCTTCGATACCGTTCCCTGAATCTTCAACTGAAGAGAGATCGATCCTGGTTCCGGGTACTCCTGTTTGGCTTTGTCTGGTACGCTATGATACATGCTGTCGTCATTTGGGCCGCTTTACGGAGTTGAGAAGATGCTGGGCGAAACGGTAGGAACCGGACTGGATCAGATCGTCATCATTGTCTACTTCGCCGGCATCCTTCTGTTCGGCAGTTATTTTGGCCGCTACGCGAAGACAACTTCTGATTTCTTCTTCGGTGGAAGACGTTTTGCATGGTGGCTCATTACCGTATCCATCGTGGCCACCGGAGTGGGATCTCACAGTTTTATCAAGTACTCTTCGAAAGCATTCGAATACGGGTTTTCGTCAACCATGACGTACATGAATGACTGGTTCTTTATGCCCTTTTTCATGTTCGGATGGTTGCCAATCATTTACTATACCCGGGTCGGTTCCATTCCCGAATACTTTGAACGGAGGTTCAATAGGACCGCCCGCGGGCTGGCAACTCTTATGATCCTCCTGTACATGATCGGCTACATTTCCATCGGTTTCCTCACCCTGGCGACTGCCTTGTACCAAATTCTGGGAATCCCACTCATGTGGACTGTGGTGGTGATCGCCGTTCTGACGGCCGTCTATATGCATTTTGGCGGGCAGACGTCCGTCATATTCACCGACCTGCTGCAGGGATTCATTCTGTTGTTTGCAGGTCTATTCCTGTTCTTTCTCGGTCTCAACTACCTGGGAGGATTCGACGTTTTTTGGGATGCACTGTCGCCCCAGGCCAAATTGCCTCTGGCTGACTTCAATCGCCCTCCCGACTTCAATTTTGTGGGTATCTTCTGGCAGGATGGTTTTGCGGGCAGTGTGGGATTCTTGTTTTTGAACCAGGGCTTGATTATGAGATTCATGGCTGCCAGGAGCGTGAATGAAGGTCGTAAAGCCGCCGCTATCAATGTCCTATTTGTTCTGCCTGTCTCGGCTATCGTAGTGTCCAACGCGGGCTGGATTGGCCGCGCCATCGTGAATGTCTTCCCCGGAACAATTGATCCCAATCTGGATCCCAACGACATCTTCGTGGAGGTGACGAATCTGGTAGCCCGTCCCGGTGTTTTTGGGTTCCTTATTGCAGCTTTGAGCGCCGCACTGATGTCAACGGTGGATACGCTGGTGAATGCATCGGCCGCCGTTTTTGTGAACGATATCTATCGGCCTATTGTTAAGAAGGAACGTAGTGACCACCATTTCCTCGAGGTGGCTCGCTGGGTATCTGTCGGTGTCACTGCCCTCGGCGTCCTTCTCGTTCCTGTCTTCAATTCATTTGAGACAATCTACGAAGCGCATGGATGGTTCCATTCCACCTTTACCCCTCCCCTGGTCGTGGCAGTCTTTCTTGGTGTTTTCTGGAAACGGTTTACATCAGCAGCTGTTATTGCGACATTCACGGCCGGTGCGGGACTCATGATTCTCGGGCAGCTTTTCCCTCAATTGGTGACTCCGTTTGCTCACGGCATCGCCATGCAAGCCGGTAAGCCATACATCTATATAGGCGCCCTCTATAATATCTTTGTTTGTACCCTGGTAGGAGTGGTGGTGAGCCTGGTCACTGGCTCCAAGCCGTCAAAAAACATTAAAGGTCTCACCATTTTTGACATTCAGGGGGCCCGAGAAATCTTCAAAGGGGGAAAACCCAACGATAGGGAAGGCGAGAAAGTGATGGTGAACTGGAGGGAGGCGGATGGAGCTGATGATACAGTAGGGCTTTCCAGAACCGACCTTGATACCATGGCCGCTGAGCCGGGGGACCTAGTCTATTTATGTGACAGAAGGAAGTGGCTGGGGGGGTTAAAGTCACTGCATTCCGTGATGGGTGAGCCCCATGATGAACCGGGCATTGTGTATATGACAAACCAGCAAGTCAAGCGTGGACTTTTTGTCAAGGGGAAGGTATTGGTGGTGGAGAAGGAGATGTAACGATGGTTGTCGTCCCCCTGGATTCTTCCTAAATTTGATCGCTCTTGGACCTGACAATTCCGGCGTAGCTCCCCGCAAACAAACTGCGGGACAGGCAATGGGTAGAGTCCGGCGGTTGCCGGATTAACCACTAGGTGTCTCCGGTTTTCCATTGGTAGGTTTCTTGACAATTCCGGCGTAGCTCAATGGGTAGAGTCCGGCGGTTGCCGGATTAACCACTAGGTGTCTCCGGTCTTCCATTGGTAGGTTTCTTGACAATTCCGGCGTAGCTCAATGGGTAGAGCGGGTGGCTGTTAACCACTAGGCTGGGGGTTCGAGTCCCTCCGCCGGAGCTTGTATTTCACGTATGTTCTGTACTCAAGATCTTTTGATCGATTATACATAGGTCAGACTGACGATCTTCGTTATCGTGTGGAGAAACACAATCGGGAGGAGGTAACAGCCACGAAGGCTTACGTTCCTTGGGAGTTGATTTATTATGAAGAGTTCAGCAGTCGGTCGGAAGCAATGCGGAGAGAGGGGGAACTAAAATCTCACCAAGGAAGGGATTTCATTCGAAGGAATCTACTTAATGGGTAGAGTCCGGCGGCTGCCGGATTAACCACTAGGTTGGGGGTTCGAGTCCCTCCGCCGGAGCTTCACATTGCCCCGCACAAGCGGGGTTTTTTGTTCTAGCGAGGAGGGACGAGAAGTCGCAGTGCAGCGCCTGCCAGCCACCCACAACGTGGGGCAGGTTGGAAGATCCCGATGGCGCAGTTGAACGAAGTGAAATCCCGATGTTTTGTCGGGGCGTATCGGGAAGTCCCTCCGCCGGAGCACCTCTACGCTGCACTATTTATCCATCGTATTGAAATGAAGATGGACGAGGTGCAAGTATTGATAATCAATGTGTCCCATCTTGATCGAGCTTGTCCCGCGTAACGGAGTGTAGCGGGGTCCCTCCGCCGGAGCGATTTGGTGTTACAGTCCTGGAGATGAATTCTCTCGGACTTCTTTGTTTAGGGACCTCACCCTCTGGAACAGCGGGACGAGACAAGAGCAGGTCACTATCGCCACATGACAGTGGCGATTTTGATGGGCTCTTCAAAGCCTTTAAGCGTCACCGCTTGGGGATTATCAAAACGGAAACCCTTGCCCAAGCACAGCTCCTGAACCGTGCGGGTGACCCTAATCTCTCCGGCTTGTGCATAGTCACAGATACGGGCCGCTAGTTGTACAGACGCCCCAAAGAGGTCCTTGTCTTTTTCCACCGGTTCGCCTGCGCATAGGCCAATTCGCACGTGCAGTGCTTGATCAGGGTTGGCTTGGTTATGGTCATTGAGTGAGCGCTGAACCTCGATAGCACCGTGGACCGACCCCGTCACCGATGCAAATGATGCCATAATACCATCTCCCGTGTGCTTCACCTCGCGTCCTCCGTGCTTTTGCAGTGCCGATCGAACGGTGGTATCATGGTTTTCCAGAATATTCAACGCCGCATCATCACCCAATTTCTGGGTCATGGCGGTGGAGCCAACCATATCCGTGAAAAATATGATTCGCAGCGCTGACCCGGGATCAGTGGTCGCAGGATCCAGTGCTGCTGGGGTCTGATCAATGCGCCCCATAAAGGCTTCGACAACCGCTTTGTCCACCTCAATTACATCCGAAGCTGCGAGTCCGTGCGAAGCTTGATGCAGCGCATTGGCTTGCTCAACGCTGGGTGCTTCAAGCAGACAATTGGAATGCCCCATCTCTTCATTACGCCAATACGTGATACTCTTCACTCCAAACTGCTCCTGAAAGGCAATATCTTTGAGATGGGCCTCAGCCAGATCATCATCTGTGACCCCCTCTGTAATTTCATGTATATCCATGAAATACGGCATATACGAACCTCCTATATGGCATTTAGTGACCCAGTTCACCCTCATTCCTGCTGTCAGGGATGTGTATAACTGAATCAATCAGAATAGTTGGTTAGCCGTAAATGTGTAAATTATTCCTACAATGATGCAAGATTAATCCGTCTTACCTAGCACCTTCGTCACCCATGTCCTACTAACTCCCAGCTGCCTGGCTAGATCAGCCTGAGTCCAGTCATTCGCCTCCATCAACTTACGGTATTGTTCAAAACATCTTTGAATCGATCCCAGCTTTGGTTTTCGTGTTCTTGCGTTTAAAGTACCTAACCAAAGATGCATTTATCCTGGTAGAGGTAAAATCAAATAAGGGGGGAAGGACTTCTGGATTTTACTAACTCAGGTTCCCGGTAATTCAAGTGAATGGGCACATCAATACCAGGATATTTGGGCAAGGCAAATATCTTATTTTCGTTGCACCATGGGAGCACTTCGGCAGGCTCAGTGCAAGCATAAATCAGCAGGCTCAGGGCAAGCATTGGGGGTTTTTCACCGCGGAACAGGCATGGCATGTTTATATGCTTCTTTGCGATCAGAAAACTTTCTACGTTGGAATAACGAATAACCCTCGGCGACGCAAACGGGAGGACAGGGCCAAGACAGATGACTTGCCCTGAGTTTACCGAAGGGAGTCCCTCCACCGGAGCGATTTGTAACTGAATCGATAGTCTATTACCGTTTTCTCAGCTTCCGTACAATCAGTGCGTTAACATTGTGAGAAAGATTTATGTCCTGCTCCGATGGTGGACGGAGCTCAGTTGGTAGACCAACGGCTTATGAGTCCGGTGCTTCTCGACGGAAGAAGTAGAGTCGGTTGCAATCTGGTTGCAATATGGTCTGAAAAGCGGTTGATCCTGTCCCGCGCAGACGGGAGGGGACCGGAGTGTCTTGGACCAAGGTAGTTCAAAGAGATTTCCTGATCGGTATTTGTTCCTTAAAATGAGTGCATTGTCAAATTGGGGGTGCTCTTCATACAGGTCAGCCGAGATTCTACCGATAAGACCTGAACTGGGTAATGCCGGCAGAGGATGGGATTTCATTGCATTTTAGGTAACTTCAATTCATATTTCCGACGGCAAGTCTGAACCCATCTGGACGAAACAGGCAATTAGGATTCAAGGATCCATTCTGGCGAACGATCGGGCTCCTGGCTAAACGACCATGATCGGTAAAACAATATCCCACTACAAAATCATTGAAAAACTCGGTGAAGGTGGGATGGGTGTTGTTTACAAAGCCGAGGACCTTAAGCTCGACCGCTATGTTGCACTCAAGTTTCTTCCCGCACACCTGAGCAGCAGCGAAGAGGATAAGCAACGCTTCATCCATGAGGCGAAAGCCGCTTCTGCCCTGGAACACCCCAATATCATGACTATCTATGAGATTGACGAAGTGGAGGAACAGACCTTCATCGCAATGGAATATGTGGAAGGTGAAACGCTTAAAGACAAAGTTGAAAAGGGACCACTGAAAACCAAGGAGCTTTTGAACTGTGCCATTGCTGTTGCGGATGGACTCAATGCAGCCCACGAGACTGATATTGTTCACAGGGATATCAAGTCCGAAAACATCATGATTTCCAAAACAGGACTTGTGAAGATCATGGACTTTGGCCTGGCGAAGCGGAAAGGAGTGACAAGGGTTACTAAGGAGGGAAGCACCCTGGGTACTTTGGCGTATATGTCACCGGAGCAGGCAGAAGGATTAGAGGTGGATCGCCGGAGTGATCTCTATTCTTTTGGTGTAGTGATGTATGAGATGGCGACTGGACAACTACCATTCAAAGCAGAGCACGACGCCGCTATTCTTTACGCCATTGTGAATGAGGCTCCACTGCCAGTCAGCACTCTGAATCCCAATGTTCCCAAAAAACTTGAAGAGTTCATTCATAAAGCTTTGGAGAAGGAGGTTGAGGACCGTTACCAGCACGCAGATGATCTGGCTGCGGATTTGAAGAAGTTGAAGAAAGATATTGAATCAGGACGGACGGCTATCACCAAAGCTCACATACCAACTACAAAAGAGTCAAAGAGAAATCCATTTTATGTTTATGCTGGACTTGCTGTGTTGGTGGCATTGGCTGTTCTGATTGGAATCTATTTCTTTCCCGAACAGAGAGAGCCCATAGATTCGATTGCTGTTCTGCCTTTAAAGAACATTTCCGGTGACCCGGAGCAGGAATACTTTGCCGAGGGCATGACCGAGGCGTTGATTACTGAATTGTCCAAGATTAAGGCATTGAAGGTGATTTCGCGAACATCAGCCATGCGCTACAAGGACACGGACAAGTCGCTGCCAGAGATAGCAAGGGAGCTGAAAGTAGGTGCGTTGGTAGACGGCTCAGTGCTCCTTGCAGGGGAACAGATTCGGATCACGGCACAGTTGATTGACGCGGCAGAGGACCGGCATTTGTGGGCTGAGGATTACGAGCGTGACTTTCGTGATATTTTGTCATTACAGAAAGAAGTGGCACGGGCCATTGCACGGGAGATCGCAGTGGAGGTGACACCGCAGGACGAGGCACGTCTGGGACAAGCACAAGCGGTGGATCCGGAGGCATTCAAGCTCTATCTCAGGGGCCTACACTTCCGATACATGGATAGTTGGCAGCGAGCGGTTGAGTTTTTCGAGCAATCGATTGCAAAGGACCCGGACTTCGCACCCGCATATGCCTGGTTGGCAAATTCGTACGCTGTGTTAATGGCTGAGTCCAAGGGGAAGAAGGCCGTGGCGAAGGCGCTGGAATTGGACGAGACACTTCCTGAAGCGCACATCGCATTGGGCCTGGTGCGAGAGTTTAACTTTAACGATTGGGACTGGGAAGGAGCAGAGCAAGCATTCCAACGTGCAATTGAATTGAACCCTGGCAGTAGTGCTGCGCACTTAGAGTATGGTTTGTTGTTAGCACGGATAGGGAGGTTAGAGGAGGGATTAGCCGAGGTAAAACGTGGAGTGGAACTAGATCCTCTCTCGGCTTGGGCCCACCAATGTGTTGCGCTCGTCTATCAGTACAATCGCCAATATGATCAAGCGATAGAATCGTACCGGATGGCGCTTGAGATACAGCCAAACTATGCCCTTGCACAATGGCGACTTGGAGTGGCTTATGCGGCGGCTTATGTTACCAAAGGTATGTATAACGAAGCTATTGTAGAGTACAAAAAGTTGTTAGAATTGGGAAGTAGCACGTTTTTCTTAGGACACCTCGGATCGGTCTATGCTAAGTCTGGTAGGCGGGAGGAGGCGTTGAAAGTGCTAGACGAATTGACGGAGGAAAGGAGAAAAGGAGGGATAGGTTTAGAACCTTTCATAGCATGGATCTATAGTGGACTTGACGAGAGGGATCAGGCATTGACATGGTTGGAGCTAGCCTATGAGGAGAGAGCAGGCAATTTACTACACATCAAAGTAGAACCCATCTACGACCCCCTGCGCTCCGACCCGCGCTTCCAGGCCCTGTTGAAGAAGATGGGATTAGAAAAATGATCCTCCCCAAAAACGGCGGACAAGTCGGTAAAACAATATCCCACTTTAAGATCCTCGAATAGCCTGGTGAAGGCGGGATCACGATTGTACAAAAGACGGGAATTTCAAACTCATAGGTAGCTGACTTTCTCCACTGCCCAATTTGATAGAGGCGGGACTGCTACAATGGGAGGGTGGATCACTTCCGCGGAGTGAAATAACGAATGCATATGAATTTCGTAGCAGTTCGTTTCTTTCGTTACAGGTTTCTCCAATAGGCCCTGTCAGGCCAAAGGTCGTTTCCCCGAACCGTCGGGGCGAGCAACGGATTGTCCAGAGGATCCTTCGGAGAAGTCCGTTGCCGCACCAAAACTCACCGATGAAAAAACTCCTTTTTTCAAAACTTATATCCATAAAACGTATCCATACTTGAGCATTCCCCTTGACTTTTAAGAGAAAAAAGGAGGCCGCAAGTTAGAGATCTCCTTATTGATTATATGATATCAGAATCGTAGTATCCGGGTGTCATTCCGCTGGGGGGTGGACAGACAGGTGAGATTATCCCCTCAAAACCTGACTTGGGTAATGCCAGGGGAGGGAAATCCGTTCATAGTAGCTTTGCTGGGCAGCTCAGCTTGAGGCCATTAGTCGGACTGAACCAAAAACATTCACAGGAGGTGAACAAATGAAGTCACTACTGCGTACCATGACAGCGTTAGCCCTATTGGGGATAGTCACGCAGCCTTTGCAGGCGCAGTCTTCCGATCGTGTTTGGCAGGAGGGAAGCGTATGGGCGATCTCCTACGTCGACACAAAACCAGGACATTTCAATGACTACATCAGCGATCTTTCGAACGTGTGGCGTAAGTACCTGGAGGCGCAGAAGAAAGATGGTCTAATAATTTCGTACAAGATGCTAAACATTAGCTTCCCGCGAGATGGTGAGCCCGACCTGATCCTGCTTGTGGAACACAAGGATTGGGCTGCATTTGATTTAGCTAACGCCGAATACTCCGAGAAGATTGCTGGCAGGATACAGGGCTCTGTTCAAAAGGCCCAACAGGCAAACATCAATCGCGAGGATCTTCGCACCCTCCGCGGGAGTATAGTGGCCCAAGAGATCGCATTCAGGAAATAATCAAATAATCTTTACGCTTTAACCGCAAGCGATGACCTCGCTAAAAACTCATCAAGTGGTTCGCGGCGTAGTAACGAGGGAATAGCCAGCTATGGTCAATGTGTGTCCGGATACAAGCTAGTGACGTGGGATGGGACCAATGACGTGGGTGAACAGGTGAGTGCGGAGTTTACCTGTATCAGATCTGGGCGCGAGATCCCTCGCCAGGCTCGGGACGAGCTTTCGCTCGGACTCGCAAGATGCTTCAGCTGCGGTGATCATCTGAGCAAACTTCATCAGTGCGAAGATTCCCACCAACGGACTAATAGTCCTGTGTTTTCCGACGAGTGTGCTCCCAGAATCTGCAATTAGGCTGCAATTAGGCCTGAAAAGTGGCGAAAACTCTCTGACTCTTTCTGAGCTTCAGGCCTGGAGCAGGTTGAAGGTTTTCCGATTCCGTAGACACCTATTTGGGTGGCAGGTTGGGCACATTACAGAGCAGCGGCCTTTTAAGCCGTTGGTCGCTCGTTCGAGTCGCGCCGGGCTCACTCGTCGACAACCCCGTTTTCCGACGAGGAATTGGGGTCTTCTTTTATACCCTCTACCCTGTCACACTTAGTCAGACTTAGTCAAATATACCCACATTATGGACACCATTTGTATGGACACTCCGTCGTTATGCTAGTTTAATGAAAAGACTCGCATTATCCGTGGTCCAGTTTTTGGGGAGCAGGTCAAGATAGTGTAGAGATATTTTTCGTACGATTAGTGATCTTACTTGGAAAGCGCATCGAGCATTCTGGACGCCCGATCTCCTATGGTTTCATAAAGTAGTGTGGCCATAGAATTACTGTGTTCAATAGTCTGAGCCCGGACCTCGCCGAGCTCGTTCAATATACTGTGTCCGCTTTCGGCCATTCGTTCTCGTATCATCGGCCAACCAAGACCGTTCTTCTTTGCCATCTTCTTCCAGTCACCAATCGTAAACGCACTGATTGATTTGCAGCCTCCAATCTTCATCGCAAGATTCTTGGAGAGATTAGGCCATGCAAGAGTGGAGACAAGATCATAATATGGCGCTAGCCTCCGCTCACTACTGAAATACAGAAACGAAAAGTTTTTGCCATGAGCGTCGGTGTTACCGATTAATACATTGAAAATCTGACCATTAATGAAGTGGGGAATATCAAGAACGGGTGTCGTGGACCAGTCCTGAAGCAACGAAATGCAGTCGCTAAGCGTCGGGCCTCCCTCTGCTTGGTACTTTCGTTCCGGCGGGAATCCCAGTGCTTGGCAGAAGTCCTCTTGGTGGAGTCGGGTCGTACTGCCATTTTCATCAGTTGCTCGGTCATATCTTTGAACTAAGATGCACGGTTTCTTTCCGATCAGACGGTATTCCACATTGGGTGTGTTCAAACCCACAGCCCGCGCTAGAGTCATGCAAAAAATCTCGTTGGTGGCCAGTCCCGAAAAATGACTTGGCTCTGGTTTCAGTATATGGGTGCTGGGAATACTACCAAGAGGGAGACATATTTTGTTGTTATGTACGATGATTGGTAGTTTATCCTGCGCACCAGCGAGGGAGAGTCGCAGTCCATCCTTACCAGCCATTAGGGGACGACTAGGTAACTCGTCTATGAGTTGTCTTAATTCCGGTTTGGTCAGTTCGCGGCGCCTAGTGTCTTTCGGATCTATCAGCGCCGCGCCTTCAGGAAGCAGGCTGACTGCTCCGGCGCAATCGCCTCCTATTCTCTCAAGCATAGCGAAGTCATTAGTGTCACTAATCCCTAGGATTTTCGCTATCGTTCTTCGTGGTTGCTCTTCAGGCAGTATGCCTGCAAAGAAAGGCCGGGCCTTCTTTCCTGGGAACACCTCGCTTTGGAGCGGAAGTGAACGGGAAAGGGCCATGGCGCCCGGCTTCTTCAGCCATGCCTGATCGTAGGAAAATTGCAGCAAGCCACTATCGACTTGTTCGAGGGTTCCGACCCTCTCGGCGTTCAAATAAACGATCAAGCTATTCATGTCTCTTCATCTTGATCAGTGTCAGTGCTAGGGTTGCTGATCTGGAGTTTGAGCCCTAGAGCCTGGAGAACCTGTAAGATCTTTCCGATTTGGCAGGTTGACTTACCTTTCTCAAGATCAATAATAAAGCGTAAACCCGTACCACAGGTCAGTGCCAGATCCTTCTGGGTGACCTTCAACTGTCTACGCCTTGCGCGAATAGTAGCGCCAAGCTGCTTTGGACTTTTAGTATTCATGTTACCGAACGGGAATATACGACATCATAGAGTGCCTGTCAAACAAAATATTACCGCACGGTAATATTTTGTCTTATGTGAGTCTTTTTGATATAAATATTACCGTACGGGCACATTGCTGACTCAGAAAGCTGTCCAAGAATTAAGACTGAGTTGGCTTCTTAGCCGCCGGTTTGAAAAACAGAATTGTCAACCCGTGCTTGGAAGCTAGTATATCTGGATGCTCATACCAGGAATTGGCGATTTCAAAGCCTTTCATTCTTACCTCGACCGGGATTCTGATGTAGGAGAAATTTCTCTTCCAGAGATTCGTCTTCTTGCGATACCCGGGGAGCACCCCCACGCTGCACTATTTATCCGTCGTAAAGAAATGAAGATGGATGAGGAGCAAGCCCCCCCCTAACAACATCTTATCGTTGAGCTTGTCCCGCGTAACGCAGTGTAGCGTGAACCCTGTCCGTCGTATCCTGATTTATCGGGAGTAGACGGGCTGTCCCAAAGCAACTGGTTTTTCCCGTTTTCGTCGCCGAAATTATGATTCCAATGAGACTGGTCGGAGAGCATTCATGAAAACACTTTTCTTAATCCTGATTTTCACATTTCTATGTTCCGGCTGTGCCAGTTTCAAGAAGTTTGGTTATGAAGGCTTCAACAGGGACAAATGGCAGCACCCGGACAAAGTGATCGAGTCCCTGAAGATCAGTCCCGGTGATTATGTGACTGACCTTGGCGCAGGCGGTGGATATTTCACCTTCAAGTTTGCGGATGTAGTTGGAGATAATGGAAAAGTTTTTGCCGTAGACGTAGATGAGGACATGACTGAGTTCTTGAGAGCGGAGGCGGTCAAACAAGGATTCGCCAAGGTGGAAGTCATTCTTGGCGAATTTGGAGATCCACTCTTACCTGACTCCGTTTCTAACATAATCTTCATGTGTAACACCTATCATCACATCCAGGGCAGGGTGGACTACTTTTCACGATTGAAAGCCGATCTTCAATCTGAAGGACGTGTGGCGGTTGTGGAACTCAGACCGGGCGGATGGATAGGCAGACTCTTTGGAAGTCACTGGACCAAAAAGGAAGCAATCATCAGTGAGATGGAAGCTGCGGGCTACTCTCTAATTGCCGACCACGACTATCTTCCCAAGCAGCACTTTGTTGTTTTTTCCATGATGAGAGAGATACCCTAGACCCCTTTCGACAACGATCCCTTTCGTCATCTCTGCCGAATAGTCAAAATTCAGTTTTGATTTATACCGCTTTCTTTCTAAGCTCCATTTCTCTTCATCCCAGTCTTAGGATGAAATACTCAGACAGCAACCTTACGGTATTCATTGCAGCTGGGACCCCTTTACTGCTTCCCCCCAAAGATGGAATTGACAGAAATGGCCCGTGGGCTTCTGTCGACTGACCCCGCCGGGCGACGAATAAATACCTTTCCCGGCCCTTCGCGCGTGTATTCATTTTGGATTGGCGCAAACACTCGGTGAGAAATGATCCTGCCGGTGGCGTGAAATGAGTTCGGTAACCCGCTCGAACATCGTAAAGGCGATTGCAGTTCTTATCACCCTTTACCTGTTCTTGCTCAGTATCAAGTTACTGGGACATTCATTCAAGCTTTTTGGAAGAGGGTTTGCCGAAGCCATAATATCGATGACGTCAAATCCCTTTGCAGGTCTGATCATCGGAGTCATTGCTACCAGCCTGATTCAGAGTTCCTCCACTACGACCTCGATTGTCGTTGGATTGGTTGCTGGAGAGGCACTCACGCTCGGCACCGCTATTCCCATTATCATGGGGGCAAATATCGGCACCACCATCACAAATTCCCTGGTGTCCATTGGCTACATAAGAAACCGGATAGAATTCCAAAGAGCATTTTCGGCGAGCATCGTCCATGATCTTTTCAATATCTGCGCCGTCATCATCCTATTTCCCCTTGAAATGTCCTTTCATATCATTGCCCGAATTGCAACTGTATTGGAAAAGGGTTTTTCAGGTGCAGGGGGATTGACACTGTTCAATCCTCTGAAGTTTATTCTCGAACCGACCATAGAGTGGTTGGACCGTATCTTTGGTCTTTTGCCGTACGGAAATATTTTCATGCTGGTGTTTTCCCTCATTCTTCTCTTTGGTGCTCTAACCTTTCTGATCAAGACCCTGCGAACTCTTATGCTGAGTAAGATTGAAGCTGTCATAAACGAATACCTGTTCAGGAGCGATCTCTCAGGTTTTGTACTGGGAATTCTCATTACCGTGGCCGTGCAGAGTAGTTCCATCACCACATCGCTCATCGTCCCGCTCGCGGGGGCGGGGTTCGTATCCATAAGGCAGATCTTTCCTTTCACACTCGGGGCAAACATAGGCACAACGGTGACTGCCCTTCTTGCTGCCATCGCAACTCTGAATCATGTCGCGGTTACCGTTGCTTTTTCGCACCTTTGCTTTAACATTCTGGGAATCATGATTTTCTATCCTTTGAGATTCATACCCATAAGTCTTGCAGAGTTTGTGGGTGAAAAGGCGAGCAGATCAACACGAAACCTGGCGATATTCATAAGCGTCTATATTCTGTTGTATTTTGTTCCGATTGCGTTGATATTCTTGAGGTGAATAAGAAATCCATAGGAGACTCCCACTAGTGTTTGACATACTATCCATCTGTTCAAGGCTTGTTTTACGTTCTTTCCGTGACAGAATTCTACGATGAGGTGATTCTATGTGGAAAGAATTGATAACCGTCTGGAAATCTGATAACCTTCTGTTGCAAGCATGGGATGAGTCGTATGAAATGCTTGAGATCAGCCGGGAAATGTTCTGGGAAGCAATCCGTATCCTGCGGGAAAGTGACGATCTTAAGGTCAATCGTGAAATAAAGAAGAAGGACAGGATTGTCAATGAGTATTTGCAGGAGGTCCGGAGAAAGGTGATGACCCACTGTACGGTCCAGGGCCCCAGGTCGTTGCCCAGCGGAATGGTGCTCGTAAGCATCGTTATTGACATGGAGCGCATTGGTGATTACTGTAAGAACATTCTTGATCTGGCCAGCGCTCATCCCCAGAGATTGTCAGTCTCTGCATACGAAGAGGCTCTCGCGGATATAGAAGAAGAGATTAAGTCACGGTTTGATGAGACTATCAGTGTACTCAAGAATCAGGACTTGGAGAAGGCAAGGACGATGATGGACACCTTCAAGGTAGAAATCAGTGGCATATGTGACCAAATTGACGATGACCTTGTCCAAGGGAAGGTGAAGGACTTGTCTCCGGGAGACGCAGCGGCCGCGGCTCTTTATGTACGTTACCTGAAACGTATCAGCGCTCATCTGAACAATATTGCAACCAGCGTGGTCAATCCTTTTGATCGAATTGGATTCCGTGAGAAAGTGGTAAAGGAGCGAGCCGAAAAGGGACCAGACTGACCTCCACGAGGAGAAACACTCAACTCCAGGCTGAGATCACCTTTGCCATTGACGGGAATTCCGGGCCTCCTATTGAATACTTCCCGTAAGTTTTAACACAATCCTTCCGTTTGTAGTCCGAAGCGGACTTAATCCCGACTAAGCTTTCTCAGTCCAACTGTGAATACGCGATATCCGCAAAACCGGTGGCGAACCGGGAGGAGAGTTGCGTCCGGACCAAGTCTTTCGTCTTTTCCAGTAATCAACGGATACAGGGTAAAATATACTTGCATCATATGTTTACGAAGACGTATATTTATTACAGAAATCGTAAAGTAGTACCAGTATCGTAAATTTCGTATACGAATGGCCCAAGGGATGAACGAATCACCTGACCCTTCAGAAATCCAGTCCCCCAAATACCAGCAGCTCATGAGAACCGCCGAAGAGTTGTTTATGCGATACGGGGTAAAACGAGTCACCGTGGAAGAGATTTGTCAAACTGCAGAAGTCAGCAAGATGACCTTTTACAAGTTCTTCAAGAATAAAGGTGATCTGGCGAAACGAGTGATCGTTACTCTGTTGGACGAGGGACAAGTTGCCTTCGACGATATCATGTCCCAGGAGAAAGCATTTGCTGAAAAGATAAGTCAATTCGTTCAGCTCAAGCTCGATTACGGTAGACGTATTGGTAAGGAATTCTACCGTGATTTACTCGGCTACACGCCTGAGATTCATGAGTTCATGATGGAACGATCCCAACGCGGCATGCAACAGATGCTGGATATTTTCCGCGAAGCTCAACAAAAGGGGGAGATAAGGAAAGACCTTAACCTGGAATTCCTGTCATTCATGCTCGACCATGTGTTGGAATTGAGAGAGGACCCCCGTCTCTTGTCGATCTTTCCCAACACGTATGAACTTACCCGTGTTTGGACGGAGTTTTTCTTTTACGGTATCATGGGAAAGAGTGAACAGGGAAATGACTGACATTCCCAGGTACGTGATCATTACCTGCTCACTCGTGTTACCTATCTCGGTGGTTATGCCCCAGCTGTTTGATGGTGAGCTCTCCGGATTGACAAATACCATTAACAATGGATCAACCTCATATCCGGTCACTTTTGGTGTTCGTTACATCCCAACGCTTTCCATGCAATTCCCAACGACCGGTGATAATCTCCTCGATTTTGAAATCTCGGCGAATCTCTCGGCTTCGTATCAAGTCATTTCAACCGACAATACCGGAGATGCGTCGGCCTATCGTCTTTGGCTTCGTTATTCCACCCGCCGGTTCGAATCTCGGTTAGGACTGCAAAAGATCAATTTCGGACCGGCTAAGCTCCTTCGGTCATTGATGTGGTTTGACCGTCTT